>JAEUMW010000001.1 GCA_016791345.1 Betaproteobacteria bacterium
GAGATACTGGAGGCAAGCTTGGCGGACCGCCGCCAGGCGTGGGAGATGCAGCCGGATGGAACCTACATCCAGTTGCAGCCTGGCGAAGCGACGACCGGTCCGGCAGCCTTCGGTACGCACGCGTGGCTGATGGAGATGGCACGCCACCGGACGCCGGCCTGAGCCGGCGCGGCATCGATCCTGACTAACCTTCCTCGCGTAAGAGCGAGAGCAGCCTGCGCAGGGCCTTGCCGCGGTGGCTCACCGCATTCTTTTCCGCCTGGGACAACTCGGCGGCGGTCCGCCCGAGCTCGGGCAGCAGGAAGTGCGGGTCGTAGCCAAATCCCCCAGCACCGCGCGGCGTGGCGATTAGCTCGCCGTGCCAGCGTCCCTCGGCGATCAGCGGCTCGGGATCGTCGGCGCGGCGTACCAGCACCATGACGCAGTAATAGTGCGCGCGGCGATCGGCCCCGTCGGCCAGTGCCGCGACCAGCTTGCGATTGTTGGCGTCGTCGGAGCGCGGATGGCCGGCGTAGTAGGCGGAATGGACGCCCGGCTCGCCGTCGAGCGCGGCGACACAGATGCCGGAATCGTCGGCGAGCGCGGGCAGGCCGCTCGCCCGCGCCGCGTGACGCGCCTTGGCCAGCGCGTTCTCGACGAACGTGTGGTACGGCTCGTCCGCCTCCGTGATGCCGAGCGCGCCCTGCGGGATCACGTCCAGGTCGAGCGGCGCGAGCAGGTCGTGGATCTCCCTCACCTTGCCGGCGTTGTTGCTCGCGAGAACGATCCGCTTCATCGCGCGGCGAATGCTCAGGCAGCCAACCCGAGCGCGCGCTTCTGCGCCGCGACGAGCTGAACGATTCCCTGCGCGGCGAGGTCGATCATGGCATCGAGCTCGGCGCGCGTGAACGGTACGCCCTCGGCCGTGCCCTGCACTTCGACGATACCGCCGCTGCCCGTCATGACGACGCTCATGTCGGTCTCGCAGGTCGAATCCTCGGCGTAGTCGAGGTCGAGCACCGGCACGCCCTGATGGATGCCGACCGACACCGCCGCCACGGCGTCGCGAATGGGCGAGGTGCGAAGGTTGCCGGCGGCGAGCAGGTGGGAGACTGCATCGTGCACGGCGACGAATGCGCCCACCGACCGTTCATTCTCCAATCGACTCAACGGTGCGTCGGGTACGTCGACGCACCGTGTTGCAACAGCCTCATCTTCCTTCTCTCAGACGAACCGTTCGAGCCGCGCGAACAAAATAGAATCCTACCCCCGATTTCAATCCATAGTTCTACGAGACGCAAGCCCATCGACAGATACGTGACCATTTCGCACGCGACATACCGAGAGGCAGCACGATGCAGGACCTGAACGACATGGTGACCTTCGCGCGCGTCGTCGAAGCGAAAAGCTTCTCCGCAGCCGCACGGCGGATGGGGGCGTCGAAATCGCGCGTGAGCAAGGCGATCACCAAGCTCGAGCGCGCGCTCGGCGCGCGTCTGCTCAACCGCAGCACGCGGGGGTTGAGCCTGACGGAGGTCGGCGCGGCGTTCTACGAGCACTGCAGCCGCATCGCGGAGGAGGCCGCGCAGGCGGAACAGGTGGTGAACCAGCTCCACTCCGAGCCGCGCGGCGTGCTGAAGGTGACCGCGTCGGTCGCGTTCGGGACCCTGCACGTCGTACCGGCACTGCCGGAGTTTCTCGGCCGCTATCCCGCGCTCGGTATCGACATGACAATCACCGACCGCATCGTCGATCTGGTCGAGGAAGGCTACGACGTCGCCATTCGCATCACCCGCGACCCAGCCCTGACCCTCGTCGCGCGCAAGCTCGCGTCGGTGCGCCGCGTGGTCTGCGCGACCCCCGAGTACTTCAAACGTCGCGGCGTCCCGATGATTCCTGCCGATCTCGCGGGTCACAACTGCCTGCACTACACGCACTTCGGCGGGCCGGGCGAGTGGCGCTTGAAGGGCACGGAGGGGGAGATCACGGTGCCGGTCGCCGGATCTCTTCGGATCAACGACGACGAGGCGTTATCGCAAGCGGTGCTCGGCGGACTCGGCGTGGCGTTACTGCCGACGTTTCTCATTGGCAAGGAGCTGCAGTCCGGCACGCTGCAAGCAGTGCTGTCGAACTATGTGCCGCTCGAGCGTCACATCTTCGCGGTACGCCTGCCGAATGTGCACCTGCCGCCGAAGGTGCGTGCTTTCATCGACTTCCTGGCGGAGCGCTTCGGCCCGGAGCCCTACTGGGATCGGGGCGAAGAGGTATAGGCAAGAGCGGAGACTCAATCCGGCTAACCGAGCGAGCGTGAAGCCTCGTGGGGCGACGCGCTGATCACATCAAGCCCAATGCTCTCGCATCGCGCGCGGCAATCAAGATATCGTGAGAGCTGGTCATCTGTGTCCTCCATAATCTCCGAAGTCAGTGCAAGACACTTGATCTTCTAGCTCGCTGCGCCCAGCAGCGACGCAGGGGCCGACGAACGCCGGTCCGCGCCAGGTTGTATGAGCGACTGTGCATCGCTCGCCGGAAACGTTGCCTCGAGCGAGGAGTCCGAAAGCTTGTGGCTTTTTCCATGCCAAAGTTTCGTTCTCCATCATTTCAATCTTGTCGCATGCCCAAACTCAGGATGCGAACGAACAGCTGCCTGATATCTCATCGTCCGGTACGTCAAGGACCGCGGTATTGACGCAATAGTCATGGGAGCCCGCGGAATGGGCGCGCTCAAGAGCCTCCTTCTCGGCTCCGTGGCGACGAAGGTGGTAGGTTCGGCGGACGTTCCCGTTCCGCTCGTGAAGGGAGGTCCGCGGTCTCGCGGACTCGCTCGCGGCGGACTTCCGAAGGCCGAGCGGCCAGTCCCGATTCCGGGGTTGCGAGGCGGCGATGCTCTTGGAAGATCGCGAAGTGGAGTGCGTGCCGCTTGGTCTCGGCGGGTTTTCCGAAGTGAACGGCCATCGTGCATGGGGTGCCGCTCGCATCCAGCAGCGCCCGCGCGCGGTGTAGTGCTTCGTGGCCGGCCACGAGCCGCTCGCGCATGACCATCTCGACCGTAACAAGCGGACCGATCTCGCCCGTCATGAGCGGCGGCTGCACGTTGAGAAGATGGATCTCGGAAGCGGCTCCGCGGAATACCGAGCCGATTACGTACGCAGTCGCCCGCAGGGCTCCTTCCGATCCATCGACCGGGACCAAGATTTTATGCATGGCGGCAACGTGTGGCTGCGCTGAATCGGCTGTTACGTTGAACAGCTGTTCGTGTAGCTCGTTCGATACCGCAACGGCGTCGCCGTCATGGGTGCCGTTGAACCGCACCGGGTGGTAGTACATCCTCTTCTCCTCGTCGTTTGGGAGCAGTCTTGCTCCCCGCGATCAACACCGATGATGGGGGCAAATCGGCCGGCGGAGAAGCCCGCGGCCTGGAACAAGTTCGTTTCCGCCAAGGACACGTCGCCGCAATGCCGGTCAGCTCGCGCTGCGCAACTTGGCGGTACATGGGCACCTCGCCGATTACGCTCTAATCGCATCACATCGCGCGCTGCGAGAGACCCTATCTTGCGGGATTGTGGCCGCTGGGAGAAAGCGCTACGGTCGAACCGAGTGTTGCCGCTAGCAACGCCTTGTGGTCGCCGCCTAAGCAACGAGACGAGCGCGGCTCCATCTCCGACGGCCGTGCGCGATCAGCTCGCGCGGGCGCGCCGGCTTTGCACTGCGCCGGAGCTTTCGCTACCAGCGAGAACGAGCGCGGTCCGTGTGTCCCTGCGCTCGGTCCCGCTTCGTCTTCAGAAAGTGCGGATCTCGGGAAAGGTGTCGGCGCATTCGTGGCGCGCGCCGGCATCGTCATACCAGTAGAGCTTGTCCGGTTCCTCGCCCTGGGTCAGCTTGTGCGATCCGTTGCAGAATGGCTGGTTGGTAGACAGCCCGCAGCGACAGAGATAGGTGTCGTTGCCGTCGATGACGACTTTCAGCGGGGCAGTGTGAGTGCGCTTCACGATACGAGCCATGGTGTTTTCCTCCTTGCGTCAACGGGAGGCATGCCTCCCAAAGTATATGCTTCGTCCGCCATGTTTGAGCGGAGACGTTACTGCTGCGAACCCTCCGAGCCGCGGGGGCACAGCGCCCGCGAACCGTTCGCCGCCTTGAGGTACGCGATGAGATCGCCGCGATCGCGTGGATCGTCGATTCCCGCGTAGCCCATATAGGTACCGGACACGACCTCGGTGGGCGCAGCGAGAAAGCGGTCCAGCGTCTTCTCGCTCCATACTATCCCCGAGGCGCGCATCGCCGGCGAATACTCGAAGTCGGGCAGACTCCCCGCCCGCCGTCCGAACAACCCGCAGTGCTTCGGACCGGTGCGATTGCGATCGAGCGAGTGGCAGGCTACGCAGCGCTCGTAGATCTGCTCGCCGCGCGCCGCGTCGCCGCCGGCAGCGGTCGCGGTAAGCGCGACAAGCGCCACGAGAATGCCCCCCGCGATCGAGATCGGGCGGCGCATTCAGGACACGAAGGCGACCGGCACCGGGTCTTCTCCGACGGCGTGTCGGAGCACGGCCCAATGCATCGCCTCGTCGCCGAGGATGCTGGCCGCCGCTTTTGCAAGATCACGATCGCTGAAGACCGGTACCGCGTTCAGGTACGCGCTCACCGCGCCCTTCTCGAGCTGCGCGGCGAAGCGCAGCACGTCAGCCTGCGTCTTGAGCTTGTCGGTCGGAAACGAATAGTGCGGCTTCGCAACGACCGGTTTGCCGCCGAGCTTCGCCACCGTCTTGGCGAGCACGTCGGCGTGCTCGCGATGATGACCCTGAAACTGTGTCGCGAGCAGAAGCACCGGCTTCTCCAGCAGCCCGCTTTCTGCCGCGACCTGATACGCCGCCACGGCTTCGAGCTCGGCGCCAAGCGCGGTGTTGAGGATGTTGGCGTCATTCGCTTCGGACGTGACGCCGCGCGACTCCGTGGCGGCGAGCACGTCACGGCCAACGAGAAGTGCGACCGCCGCTCCGGAGAGCAGCGCGGAGCCGAGGAACGAGCGTCGCTCGGGAACGGCGACCTGGTCATCGCTGAATGCAAAGAAAGACATGCCCTTCTCCTTCTGTAAAGATGAAAGTTGCTGAAAGATCGGCAGAGCCGAGACGGCCCGGCCACGAGGAAAGCGAACGCCGCGCTCAGCCGGTGTCGGTGGCAGCCGGCGGTGCGCCGAGCCGCCCGAGCACGGCGGCAACGATGCGGTCGCAGCGCGCGCCGGCGAACGCGAAGGCGTCGTCGAGCGCCGCATCGACCTCGCGCGCGAGCGATTCGCGCAACAGACTGCGCGCGCGGAAGTAGCGGGTGCGCACCGTCGGCTCCGGGATCTCGAGCAAGGTGGCGGTCTCCTCGACCGACAGCTCCTCGAGCGCGCGCAGGACGAACACCGTGCGGAACACTTCCGGCAGGGCGTCGATCCGACGTTCGATCAGGGCTCCGAGCTCGTGTCGCATCGCTTCGGTCTCCGGTCCCGGTGTCTCGGCGGCGAGCGCTTCCAGCGCGAGGAGGTCGGTGTCCGCGCCGCCCTCGATCGGGATGAGCGCTGCGCGCCGGGCCGCGCGCCGCTTGTGCCCGAGCGCTTCGTTGATCACGATGCGCGCGAGCCAGGTCGAGAGCTTCGCATGGCCCGCGAAGGTGACGATCGACCGATACGCGAGGAGATACGCCGACTGCAGGCAGTCTTCAGCATCGGCTTCATCGCGCAGGATGCTGCGCGCGGTGCGATAGAGCATGCGGTTGTGCCGCCGCATGATCTGCTCGAAAGCGCTCAGATCGCCCGCCGCGGCCCGTTGTGCGAGCGCGAAGTCGCTGGCATCGGGCGCGGACGCCCTCGCTAATGGCACAGTCATGTCACTCTTCCAGGTTGCCTCTTCCTGGAGCATTAGATGAACGCGGCACGGCCCACGTTCCCGCGGAAGTGGTCGGACGCAAAGACGCTGGTGCGCGCGGGCCGCTTACGGAGGCGCCGGGTGCAGCACGGGCACCGCGTTACGTGCGAGGCGGCGGCTACGCGCAAGGCGGCCTAGTAGCCATAGAACTCGTCGGTGCGCATGGCATCGGGCCACACGCCCGCGCCGGTGAGCATCTCCTGCATCGCTTCCACCAGCGCCGGCGGCCCGGCGAGGTAATAGACCGCGTGCGACAGATCGCCGAGGTGACGCTCGAGCATCGGCCGGTCGATGAAGCCGCACTCGCCGTTCCAAGGCCGCGCCGACTTCTCCATCTCGGTCATGGTGCCGACGAAATGGAAGTTCGGATTACGCCGCTCGAGAGCCGACAGCTCGGCGAGAAACGGCGCGTCCTCAGGTCTGCGGTTCGAATAGAAGAGCCAGATCGACCGCGCCACCCGCTCATCCGCTGCGTGGCGCGACATGCTCATGAACGGCGTGATCCCGATCCCGCCGGCCAGGAACACGGCCGGACGCGTCTCTCCCGCATCCAGCGTGAAATCGCCGCCCGGCTCCCCGAGCCGCGCACGCAGGCCGACGGGCGCGGTCTTGAGCGCGCGCTTGAAGGCGCTGTCGCGCAGCCGCGTCGCGAACGTCACCTCTTTCTCCGACGGCGCGCTCACGATCGAGAAGGTGCGCGTGTTGCCCTTGCCGTCGCTCTGCTGCGGTTCCAGGAGCGTGAGGTCCACGGCATTTCCGGCGGTGAAACGGAAGCCGGCGGGCTTGGCGAAATGGAAGGCCATCGTGCCTTCGGCGATCGTCTCGCTCCTCAAGAGCTGCGTGTCGAACTGATCCATGTCGAGCGTCCTCGTGGTGTGGTGGTTACGGGGGCCAGCCTCGCGGCCGCGCCGCCTCCGACGCAAACGGATGGTAGCTGCCGGGTGCCGGCTCGATAAGTACGCGAGAGAGCGACACTCCGTTTCCGGAGCGTAGTCATTCCGGCAGCGTGTATCGAGCGTGAACGAGCTCCCTGATGAGACCTCGCGTCTGTTGCGGCGCGAGGTCTTGCCCGCGTTCTATTCGTTCCGCCTCGTCCGCGAGATGGCTGTCCTTGATCGCACCGCGAAACCAGCGTGAGTAATCGCCGCGACGCAGATGGAACGTCCACGTCTGCTCATCGATACCGTCCGCGATCTGACAGAACACGGCAAGGTTCTGCGCTTTCAGATTGTGCTGGCCGTTCGGGCCGCGGAAGTAGAAACTGTCCCACCGGAGGTTGCCTTCCGCGTACTTGCGCACGTGGCGAATCCGTTCGGCTCGGCCGCGCTCCGGCTGCATGGAGAAGGGAAGCCTGCCGTCCCCGACGAACCAGGCCACAACTTCACCGGGCTGGTGGGACAGCCCGTGCGGCCATGTCAAGGGTTGGCCGACGGCAGCTGCGAACTCGCCAAGGGTTTTCTCGGGAGCCTTTCCAATGGCGAACACCACATCGATCGGCGACAGGATGGCGGGGGCCACATGACCAGGATGGACCGTCACGAGGATGGTCTCGCCAAGCTTGCGCGGAAGCGCCACGGCGGTATGTCCCCAGGTGTCCGGCAGCATATGATGCGCTTCGTCCAGCACCAGCCAATGCGGCCGCCCGGTGCGTGCGCGCAGCGCGTGCAGACTCGGGATGAGCTGCGCGAAGAACCCCGGCCGGTCCCCGAGCGCGATGCCGAGCAGATTCACGCTCAGGCTGATATTCGGATCCTCGAGAATGGAGAGCACTTCGTTGACGCTGGGGGCGCTGCGCTGATTGCCTAGCGCCACCACGTCCTGCAGCGATCCGTAGTCGCCCTCCGGATCGAGGATGCACACTTGGTACGCCTTCTCGATCAGCCGCTCGAGGATGCCTGCCGCCAGGGTCGACTTGCCGCTTCCCGAGGGGCCGGCGATCAGAAGGTTGCGACCATAAGGCGGAATGCATACCCGAGTCCCATCGGGGCGGATACCCACCCGTATCAGGTGCCGCAGCTTGCCTTCCAATCGGTGCAGGTCATTGGCGATCACCTCGTCGATCAGCTCCGTCACCCCATCTCCGTTCGCGCCCCGCGTCACGAATGCGGCGACCTCCTTGAGGGACGGGACCGCGTTGGCCACCGCCACGGCACACTCGCACCGCTCGAAAAAAGAGTGGTCGTTCTCGGCGTCGCCGATCCCCACCACTTCGTGCCGCGATAAACCGAGCTTGCGCAGCGCGCATTCGAGTCCGGTCGCCTTGTTGACGCCGCACGGGAGCACCATCACCGCAGCGCGGTTGAAGATCAGCTGGAGTTCGAGACCAAGCTCCCGGATGACGTCGAGGACCGCCGCTCGGTGGGGTTCGTACGTGGCCACCACGACGCTTCCCACTTCCAGAGGCTCCACGCCGCGCTCGCGCAGCCGCTCGACGAGGCGTCCAGGCGGAGGATTCGCCAAGACAGAGGACTCCTGGCTCCTCGGGTCGTATACGACGGCGCCGTTCTCCGCGACCACCAGATCGAACAGCGCCAGACGCGGGCAAACGCGGAGCAGATCGTCCAGGCGGCGACCGGTGACGAGGATGGCGCGGCGTCCGGAGACCCGCAGTCGACCGAGCGCGAGCGCAGCGGCATCGGACAACCTGCCGTCCGTAGCAAGTGTCCCGTCGTAATCGGCGACCAGTGCGAGATAACGCATGGCTTGTCGGCTTCCTGCCTGTTCGTCTGCTCGGGGTGTTGCACGACCCCGGATAGCAGGGTTGCGAGGGGCGCATCCATCCCGCCTGATTGCGCGCCATCGTTCAGGAGGCCGTCAATCGGCCGACCGGAGCTTCTCCGCGAGATACTCTTGCAGCGCGATTGCGTTGTTGTGAGTGATGTCCTGCGCGCTATAGAGAAGCGTAGCCGGGCCATGTCGCGCCGCGTCGAGCAGCACGCGCCAAGCGTCCGGATGCGCTTCCAGCTCGGCGTGATAACGCCGCCGGAACTCGTCCCACTTCGCCGGATCATGGCCGAACCAGCGCCGCAGCTCGGTACTGGGCGCCACCTCGCGGACCCAGCCCTCGATGCAGAGCGATTCCTTCTTGAGCCCACGCGGCCAGAGCCGTTCCACGAGGAACCGTACACCGTCCGCCGGCGACGCGGGCTCGTAGACACGCTTGGTCCGGATCGACGCTCGCGCGTCCGCCTCTCTATGCGTCACCACCGCACGCGTCTCCTTCATCTGCGTTGCCAGGATCGCCTTCGCGCTCCATAGGTCAGGCAGGCCAACCCAATCATAGCATCATAGCCGCGGCTCGCTCGCTTGATAAGTAAGCGGAAGCGAACCACTGGGTTTCCAGCGCGGACACTCTGGAGAGCCAGGGTGTTGGGCAGCGGAATGGCCGCTCAATCAGGCTGAAGTGCTTTGATGCGCGCGCGCAGCACGGGCAGCAGCTGCCGCTCGAACCAGGGATTGCGCTGAAGCCACGGCGTATTGCGGGGGGAGGGGTGGGGCAGCGGCATATACTGCGGAGCATACTCCTGCCATTGGCGGATCGTTTCCGTCAGCGTCCGCTTGCGGCGGCGGCCGAGGAAGTGCCAGTGCGCATGCTGGCCGACGAGCAACGTCATGTCGAGACGGGGCAACCAGTCGAGCAAGCGCTCCAGCCACAATTGCGCGCATTCACGGCGGGGCGGCAGATCGCCGCTCTTGCCGCGACCGGGATAACAATAGCCCATGGGGATGATTGCGATGTGCGCCTCATCGTAGAAGACATCCTTTTCTACTCCCATCCATGCGCGTAGACGCTCCCCGCTCGGATCGTTCCACGGTATCCCGGTAGCGTGCACGCGGGCGCTTGGCGCCTGCCCAACGATGAGGATGCGCGCTGTTTCGCGGGCGCGCAGCACCGGCCGCGGGCCGAGCGGTAGCTGTTGTTCGCACACGCGGCAAGCGCGGATGGCCGCCAACAGCGCTTCGAGGGTCCGATATTTCGGTTCGGCCAACGTCTTGATGCTCAGAACCTATACCGCACCAGCGTCACCGGCACGCGCGCGAAGTGCAAGACTTTGATGGCGATCGAGCCGAGCGGGACTCTCATGTTCTTCTTCTTTCAGGATCGGACTTCACCGCCGGGCAAACCTGTCCTTCGCCAGCGCAAACCCACTACATGATTCTAGCGGCGAAGTGCTGTGTCGATCGTCCTCGAACGCGAATCACACCGTTCCCAGTTCAGGCCTAAAGGCGAACCTGCGCGAGCGTGGCCCGACGCGCTCCGGCCCCTTGAAGACCGCCGCGCGCAGCCGGAAGCGCCTTGCCCCGGTGACTCACCGCATTCTTCTCCGCCGCGGACATTACGCAGTAGTAGTGTTCGCGTCGGTCGCTCTTGTCGGCGAGCGCCGGCAATCCGCTTGCCTGCGCCGCGTGCCGGGCCTTGGCGAGCGCGTTCTCGACAAAGGTGTGGTGCGGCTCCGCCGCCTCCGGAATGCCGAGCGATCCCTGCGGAATCACGTCGAGGTCGAGCGGCGCGAGCAGGTCGTGGATCTCGCGTACCTTGCCGGCGTTGTTGCTGGCGAGAATGATGCGCTTCATGCCTCGAAGCCTAGATGAGCCCGAGCGCGCGCTTCTGCGCCGCCACGAGTTCGGCGATGCCCTGCGCGGCAAGGTCGATCATCGCATCGAGTTGAGCGCGCGTGAACGGCGTGCCCTCGGCCGTTCCCTGCACCTCGACGATGCCGCCGCTGCCGGTCATCACCACGTTCATGTCGGTGTCGCAGCCGGCATCTTCGAGGTAATCGAGGTCGAGGAGCGGCACGCCCTCGCGCATGCCCACCGAAACCGCGGCCACGGCGTCGCGCAGGGGAGAGGCGCGCAGGACGCCCTGGCCGAGCAGTTGGTTGACGGCATCGTGGACCGCCACATACGCGCCGGTGATGCTGGCGGTGCGGGTGCCGCCGTCGGCCTGGATCACGTCGCAGTCGATCTGGAGGGTGCGCTCGCCGAGTGCCGGCAGGTCCGTCACCGCGCGCAGCGCACGGCCGATCAGGCGCTGGATCTCCTGCGTGCGCCCGCTCTGCTTGCCACGCGCCGCTTCCCGATCGGAGCGCGTATGCGTCGAACGCGGCAGCATGCCGTATTCGGCGGTGAGCCAGCCCTGGTTGCGCCCGCGCAGGAAGCCGGGCACTTTCTCCTCGACGCTCGCGGTGCAGATCACGCGCGTCCCGCCGAACTCGATCAGCACGGAGCCCTCGGCGTGACGCGTGAAGTGCCGCGTGATGACGATGGGCCGCAGCTCGTCGGGGCGTCGGCCGGCAGTGCGTTCTATGGTCATGTCAGGCGTCGTCGGCGCGCGTCGGGCTCAAAGGGGCGGCGTCGGTCCGCAGCAGACGACGGCCTCGCCCGGCGCCAGGGTATCGATCTCGAT
>JAEUMW010000002.1 GCA_016791345.1 Betaproteobacteria bacterium
GGGGCAGGCTTGCCCGATGGAGAAGCTGCCCGGCTTCGGCTACCATATGTCGTTCCACGGTCGGCTCCTCACAACAATATCTTGATTCTCCGGGCGAAGTGCGGTCAACGTCCGTGTCCCCTAATTTCTTTGAGTTGCGACAACCATGAAACCATACGACGGCAATCTCGGAATACTGCCCCAGCCGGTCACTCTCGACGTTCTGCTGGAAAAGTACGCCAAGGGCGAAGAACACACCGTCGAGGACGTACGCGGTCGGGTGGCGCGCGCGCTGGCCGCGGTCGAGCGCGAACCGGCGCGCTGGGAGCCCGTCTTCTACAAGGCCCTGCAGAACGGGTTCATCCCCGGCGGCCGCATCAATTCCGCCGCCGGCACCGAACTGCGCGCCACCCTCATCAACTGCTTCGTGCAGCCGGTGGGGGATTCGGTGTCCGAATGCGTGGACGGCCGCCCCGGCATCTACGTCGCCCTCATGCAGGCGGCCGAGACCATGCGTCGCGGCGGCGGCGTCGGCTATGACTTCTCCGCCATCCGCCCGCGCGGTGCCCACGTCAAGGGCACGGACAGCCGCGCCAGCGGCCCGGTGTCGTACATGCGCGTGTTCGACCGCTCGTGCGAGACCGTGGAATCCGCCGGTGCGCGGCGCGGCGCGCAGATGGGCATCCTGCGCTGCGACCACCCCGACCTCGAGGACTTCATTCACGCCAAGGACCACGGCGACCTCAGGAACTTCAACGTCAGCGTCGCCGTGACCGACGCCTTCATGCGCGCGGTGGAAGCCGACGGTGCCTGGGAGCTCGTGCACAAGCGCGAGCCTTCGGCCGATTTTCTGGAGGCGGGTGCATACCGGCGCGAGGACGGCGTGTGGGTCTATCGCCGGGTGCAGGCGCGCGAGCTGTGGAAGCAGATCATGGATTCCACCTACGACCACGCCGAGCCGGGGGTCATCTTCATCGACCGCGTGAACGAGGACAACAACCTCTCCTACGTCGAGCGGATCGAGGCCACGAATCCTTGCGTCACGGCGGAGACGTGGGTCATGACCGCAGGCGGAGCGCGCCAAGTGCGCGACCTGATCGGCGCTCGATTCGAAGCGCTGGTCGACGGCCGTGCCCACGCGGTCCTGTCCGATGGCTTCTTTCCGACGGGCGACAAGCCCGTCTTCCGCCTCTCGACCCGAGAGGGACATGGCCTGCGACTGACGGCCGACCATCCGGTACGGCGCGTGACGCACCAGTCGCGCAACGCGCTCGAATCCGAGTGGGTCCCGGCTGGGGCACTGCGCAGCGGTGACGAAGTCGTCCTCAACGATCACCGCGCCAGCGCCGGCTGGGCTGGAGAACACACCGAAGCCGAAGGCTATCTGGTGGGTCTTTTGATCGGCGACGGGACGCTCAAGGAGGACAAGGCGGTCCTGAGCGTCTGGGACCCCGCCGCACGCCGCGAAGCAAACGGCGGCTGGATCCCCTCGCCCGGCGTGTCCGGCATCATGCAGGCGGCGCTGGCGGCTGCGAGCACGCTTACCCACCGTGCGGATTTCCGTGGCTGGCAATCCCCCATCGCCGGACGCGGTGAGTTCCGGCTGGCTTCAGGCGCCCTGCGCCGGCTGGCGCTCTCGCTCGGTCTGGCGCCGCGCGCCAAGCGCATTACGGACGGCATCGAGCGGGCGTCGTCGGACTTCTGCCGCGGGCTCTTGCGCGGTTTGTTCGATGCTGACGGCTCGGTCCAGGGATCGCAGGAGAAAGGCGTCAGCGTTCGTCTCACGCAGACCGATCGCGAGAATCTGACGCGCACGCAGCGCATGCTGCTGCGTCTGGGCATCGCATCGAAGCTCTACACCGGGCGCAGGCCGGCCGGATGCAAGACGATGCCCGACGGCAGGGGCGGCGAAAAGACGTACGCAACGCAGGCCGTGCACGAGCTTGTCGTCAGCAACGACAACCTGTTGCGGTTCCGCGAGCTGGTCGGCTTCGCCGACACGGAGAAATCGGCGCGACTCGATGCGCTCCTTGCGTGCTACGCGCGCAGTCTCAATCGCGAGCGCTTCGTCGCAACCGTCGACAGCGTGGTCGGGGACGGGGTCGAAGCGGTGTTCGACGTCTCAGTCTCCGACGTCCACGCGTTCGACGCGAACGGGCTCTACGTTCACAACTGCGGCGAACAGCCGCTTCCGCCCTACGGCTGCTGCTGCCTCGGCAGCATCAATCTCGCGCTGATGGTTGCCGACCCATTCACCGACGATGCGGCGTTCGACTTCGACGCGCTGCGCGAGGTGATCCATCCGGCGGTGCGCATGCTCGACAACGTGCTCGACGTCACGGTATGGCCGCTCGCCGAGCAGGATGCGGAGTCGAAGGCAAAGCGGCGCATTGGGCTCGGTTTCACCGGCCTGGGTGATGCGCTCATCATGCTTGGGCTACGCTTCGACACGCCCGAGGCGCGCACGATGGCCGCGCGCATCGCCGCCTTCATGCGCGACGAGGCGTATCTCGCCTCGGTGGCGCTGGCGCAGGAGAAAGGTGCTTTCCCGCTGCTCGATGCCAACCAGTATCTCGCGGCGCCGCGCTTCGCCTCGCGCCTGCCGGAGTCGGTGAAGGCGAAGATCCGCGAGCACGGTCTGCGCAACAGTCATCTGCTTTCCATCGCGCCCACGGG
>JAEUMW010000003.1 GCA_016791345.1 Betaproteobacteria bacterium
CCGCCAGCGTTTCCATGCAAGGCGCCAGATCGTCGAGGGTAAGGTTGGTGCGCAGACAGCGAATCCCGCACGAGATGTCGAAGCCGACCCCGCCGGCGCAGACCACGCCGCCGGCGTCCGGGTCGAAAGCGGCGACACCGCCGATGGGAAAGCCGTAGCCCCAGTGAGCGTCGGGCATCGTCAGGGCGCAGCCGACGAGCCCGGGCAGGCGCGAGACGTTCGCGATCTGCTCGAGCACCTTGTCGTCCATGGCAGCCATCAGCGCCGCGCTGCCGAAAAGATGCACCGCCGGCGTGCTCTGCTGCCCGTGCGTCGCGACCGGTGACCAGCAGCACGGCGCGAGTTCCTGCAGGGAGTCGAGCTTCATCGACGGCGACTCAACTTGCGCGAGAGCATGCGCCCGTCAGACATCGACCACGCATCGCGCTTCCCACCCATCCGGCATTTCGGTGACGGCAAGCGCGGTGAGAGTGGCGCCCTTGACCTCCGTCCCGCGTGCGAAGTTCTCGCGCCACGGCTCACCGAGGGCCTCGCCACGCCATTGGTCTTGCGTGCGTGCCAGGCGAAACTGCGCGAGCGCGAGGCCGTGCGCCCGGGCCTCGGCGAGGAGTTCGTTCAGCCAGCGGACCAGGGCATACTCCGGATCGCTCTCGCGGAAGGCGACCGAGACTCGCGCGAGGGGCCGCACCTGCGATGGATGGACCATGAGGGCGAAGGTGGCTGAAGCTGCCGCCACCAGCGCGCACTCCAGCGTCGGTCCACGCCCGATCACGCCGATGTCGGCATCGTGCTCGAAGTAGGCGGCCTCCAGTGCGCGAACATGACACTGGGGCATTCGTGCCTCACTCGACGGCCTTGAACGGAGCACGCTCGGTGAGTTCGTCGAGATAGGCCTCGACGCCCCTCGTCTCGCGCACCAGAAAATCCTCCACGGCGTGGGCGAATGCCGGGTGCGCCAGCCAGTGGTTCGAGAAGGTGGCCACCGGCTCGAGCCCGCGGGCGAGCTTGTGCTCGCCCTGCGCCCCGCCTTCGAAGGTCGCGATGCCGTGTGTGATGCAGTAATCGATGGCCTGGTAATAGCACGCCTCGAAATGCAGCCCCGGCACGAACCGCTGCGTGCCCCAGTAACGCCCGTACAGACGCCCGCCGCCGACGAGGTGCAGCGAGGCGCACAGGCGCTCTGCGCCGACGTGGCCGATCATCAGGAGAACCTCGTTCGGCATGCTCCGGGCAATGCGCGAAAAGAACGAGCGGGTAAGGTAGGGCGAACCGCCATGCTGACGGTAAGTGCGTCGATAGCAGTCGTAGAAGAACGCCCAGTCCTCGACCCCGGCCTCGTCGCCTTTCAGGTGTACAAAGCGTACACCCGTATCCCGCACCTTGCGCCGCTCCTGCCGAATCTTTTTTCGCTTCTCGTGATTCATCGCGCCGAGGAATGCCTCGAAATCGGGATACGCCTGGTTCACCCAGTGGAATTGCACGGTGCGCCGGAGCAGCAGACCCTGGCGCGCGATCTCCCGCGCCTGCGCGGCGTCGGCGAAGAGGACATGCAGCGACGAGCGCTCCTCGTCGCGTGCGAGGGCGAGCGCGGAGTGCAGCAGGCGCACGCGGTCGGCCTCGCTTGCCGCGAGTAGCCGCGGTCCGCTGACCGGAGTGAACGGTATTGCGCACACGAGCTTCGGGTAGTAGGCGAGCCGATGCCGCTCGTAGGCTTCCGCCCATGCCCAGTCGAACACGTACTCGCCGTAGGAATGGGTCTTGAGATAAAGCGGCATGGCTGCGGCGAGCGTGCCTGCACGACGCAGCAGCAGGTAGCGCGGTATCCAGCCGGTGGCTGCCGTCGCGCATCCGGTTTCGTGCAGCGCGTGCAGGAACGCGTGCCGCAGCGCGGGATGATCATCGGTCAGGCGGTCCCACTCCGCGGCGGCGACGTCTCCGAGGTTCGTGCACAGTTCGATGACGCAGTCACGTTCCATGCGCGTCTGCCCGATCGCTCGGCGCGCTTGCTGATGTCAAGTCTCCCTGCCGGCGCGGCTCGGGTGGCTGCATCGAGCGACCGTTGCATGGTGCCGCGCGCGACAACAGACACCGCGCCGTTCTCCGCCCCGGGCCTGTGGAGCCAGCGCGGTGAAGCGG
>JAEUMW010000004.1 GCA_016791345.1 Betaproteobacteria bacterium
GTACTACAAGGTTTCAGCGGTGGGTGACATGTATGCGCCGAAGGGTGCTTCCATGTCAGTGGAGCAGCGCTACCAGAACGTGCGCATCATCGCGGTCTACGACAAGTCCCAGCTCGGCAACGTACCCGGTTGAGTCATACCTCGATCGACATCAAGAAAGGGAGGAGAAGACCATGCTGAAACATTGCGGTCTATTTGCTCTGCTCGGCGCGCTGCTGCTGGTGAACGGCGCCCAGGCGCAGTATCCAGTCCTGGACATGGTCGCCCAGCGCGTGATCGAGAAATACCAGGGCGCGAGCTGCGAGCAGTTGTGGGAGCGGAAGGGTCAACCCAAGTCACCGCGCGAGCAGGAGGCGATCCAGATGCTGCGCGGTGATCCGCAGATGGCATCCGCCTTCCTCAACAAGGTGGCCGGTCCGATCGCCACCAAGATGTTCGAGTGCGGGATGATTCCGTGATGGAGGCGCCAAAATCCCGCTTGTGGCGCGCGTTGCTCGTTGCGGTGAGCCTCGCGCTCGCCGGCAACGGCTACGCGGCGTCATCGCAACCCGCGAAGAAGCCGTCAGCAGCGAAATCCGCGAAGGCGAAGTCGGCGGCCAAGCCTGCCGCCGCAGCGCAGGTCAAGCCGGTAATCGAGGCGAAAGCGGTCGACCTCCTGAAGGCAGCGAGCGCGCGGCTCGCGGCGGCGAAGTCGATGAGCTTCACGGCGATCGTCTCGTATGAACATCCGAGCCGCTACGGGCCGGCCCTCGTTTACACCACCAAGTCGGACGTCGCCCTGCTGCGACCTGACAAGCTGCGGGTGATCACCTATGGCGACGGTCCGCCTTCGGAGTTCTACTACAACGGCAAGACGATGATGGCTTTCGCGCCGGTCGAGAATCTGGTGGCCGTGGCCGATGCCCCGCCGACCGTGGATGCGATGCTCAAGGCGGCGTTCGATTCGGCATCGATCTACTTCCCATTCACGGATTTCA
The DNA here is from genome assembly GCA_016791345.1 of Betaproteobacteria bacterium. NCBI lineage: Bacteria > Pseudomonadati > Pseudomonadota > Betaproteobacteria > Betaproteobacteria bacterium. The sequence goes on from JAEUMW010000004.1 coordinate 978, forward strand.
TCGTCACCGATCCGTACAAGGACATCGCCGAGGGCCTCGAGCTCGCCTTCTATATCGGGCAATCGAACATCGTCGGGGGTGTCACCACCGACATGGTGGCGTACGTGAGCGGTGGCGTCTTCGTGCAGGCGTGGATCGGCGCGGAAGACAAGCTGCCGCGGCGGGTGCGCGCGGTGTACCTTGCCGATCCGCTGCAGCTTCGGCACGAGATGGAACTCTCCAACTGGCAGCTCGATAGTCCGGTGGCCACGGAATTCTTCGAGTCGGCGAAGGCTGCCAATGCAAACCGCATTTCGTTCGGGAGCCCGCAGCTGCCCGCGGTGACGAAACAGCTGCCGACGAATCCGGTCAAGACTTCACCAGCGAAAAAACCTTAGGAGGCTCGCCATGAAATGCATTGCGATCTGCTCATCTGGTTTGATGATCGCCCTGCTTGCGCCCTCGGCCGTCCTCGCCTGGGGCAGCGCCAATCGCTTCGGCGGCAGCACCGAGCATGAGGCGGGGGTAGGCACCGAGCACACGAACCGCTTTGGCGGCAGTTCGGAACACGCCTTCGACGGTGGTTCGGAGCACACGAACGTCTACGGCGGCTCGACCGCCGGCAAATACGGCGAGGGCGCCGAGCATACCAACGTCGAAGGTGGCGTCACCGAGGGCAAGTACGGCGAGGGTGCCTATCATGCCGGCCCAGGCGCGGCTCCCGGATACCATCCCCCCGGATCCGCTGCCTATTACCCCTACCATCCGCCGGTCGCGGTGCCGTACTACACCTCGTCCGGCTGCACCGGATGTGCGGCCGCGGCCGGTGCGGTGGTGGGTGTGGCCGCTGGAGCGGCGGTCGCTTCGGCCAACACCGCGGCCGCCACCTCGAACGCCTATGCTGCCGGGGTGGCGGCGGGCAGCGCGAACACCGCGGGCGCCTATAACGCCGGCGTGGCGGCGGGTGCGGCCGGGGCCTACGCGACGGGTGCGAGCTATGCCGCGCCGCCGCCGGGCGCCATTGCCGTCAGCCGGGGCGGCACCACCTATTACCTGAGCGGCAACACCTGGTTCAAGCCGCTCTACGGAGCGAATGGCGTCCACTATCAGGTCGTGCCGACACCCTGATGGCTTCGCGAGAGGAGATATTCCACGGGTCAGGAAGTTCTTCCGGGTTCGCATGCGGCCGCGCGCAACGCAAGCCACGGCAGGCTAACGCCCACCCGCGCGCCTGTGCCACAATCCTTCGCCATGTGCGATCGCGTGTGGAAGCGGAAGAGCTTTGGAGCGGGCGCGACCGGTGGGCGTGAGAGGACACGTTTGCCGTGACCGCTCAACTGCCGCTTCTCTATCTCGCGCGCCACGGTGAGACTGCCTGGAGCCTGACCGGCCAGCACACCGGACTCACCGACCTGCCGCTCACCGAGCGCGGCGAGCGTGCGGCGCGAAGCCTGGCACCCCGGCTCGCCGAACTCGACTTCGCCAAGGTGTACACGAGCCCTCTCGCACGGGCCGTGCGCAGCTCCGAGCTGGCGGGGTTCGGGGGCGTTGCCGAATCCGACCCCGACCTCCTCGAGTGGAATTACGGCGATTACGAAGGGCGGCGGACACAGGACATCCGCATCGAGCGGCCGGACTGGCGCATCTTCCGCGACGGCTGCCCCGGCGGCGAAACGCTGGCACAGGTCGCCGCCCGGGCCGATCGCGTGATCGCACGGGTGCGGGTGATCGACGGCAACGTGCTGCTTTTTTCCAGCGGGCACATCCTGCGCACGCTCTCGGCGCGCTGGCTCGGCCTCGATCCGGTGGCCGGCCAGTTCTTCCTTCTCAGCACGTCGAGCCTGAGTGCGCTCGGCTACGAGCACGACCGCTCGGAGCCGGTGATCCGGCTCTGGGACGAGACCCGGCACCTCGGCACTTGACGCCTGAAGCGGCGTCGTGGTGCAGTGGCTTGCGGACGCCAGCAAAACGTGAGGAGGTGCGGAAGGTGACTGCTTCATCCGGGAATGCCGTCGGGAAACTCCTCGCGCAGTACGGCTGCGGCCCGATTCACTTTGTGGGCACCGACAATGCCTTCTACGAGCGCCACCTCGTTTTCGACAACGTGGTGGGCCCGGCCGAGGCCGATGCGCGGGAGCGCTTCGAGGCGCTGGCGCGCTCCATCCGCGACGTGCTCGCCCAGCGCTGGGTGCTCACCCGCGACGCGCACGCCCGTGCCAACCCGAAGCGGGTGTACTACCTGTCGATGGAGTTTCTCATCGGCCGCTCGCTCGCCGACAACGTGATCAATCTGCTGCTCGGTCCGCTCGCCGAGCAGCTGGTGCAACGGAAGAACATCGACTGGCTCGGGGCGCTGGAAGAGGAGCCGGATGCCGGGCTCGGCAACGGCGGTCTCGGCCGTCTCGCGGCATGCTTCCTCGATTCGCTCGCCACGCTCGAAATCCCGGCCATGGGCTATGGCCTGCGCTATGAGTACGGCATCTTCCGGCAGACGATCGACAACGGCTGGCAGCAGGAAAGCCCGGACAACTGGCTGCGGCGTCCCGATCCCTGGGAGGTGGCGCGTCCGAACGAGACGGTCGAGGTCAAGCTGGGATGCTCGTTCCGGATGCGCGCGGGCGGCATCGCCTGGATTCCGAATCTGCCTTCGACGCTGATTGGAATACCTTACGACCGGCCGGTGGTGGGATACGGCGGACGGACCATCAACACGCTGCGCCTGTGGGCGGCCGCGGCGCCCGATTATTTCGATTTCCAGGCATTCAGCAGCGGCGACTTCGTGGCGGCGCTGGCCGAGACGCTGGCGGCCGAGTCGCTCACGCGCGTGCTCTATCCGGACGATTCCACGGTGCGCGGCAAGGCACTGCGTTTCATGCAGGAGTATTTTCTCGTCGCCTGCTCGCTCGCCGACCTCGTGCGGCGCTTCCGGGCGGCGAACAGCGACTGGCGCACGCTGCCGGAGAAAGTCGCGATTCAGTTGAACGACACGCATCCGACCCTCGCCGTGCCGGAACTCATGCGCATCCTGCTGGACGAAGTCGGCCTGCCGTGGGACGAGGCGTGGACGCTCACGCGGGCAACCCTCGCCTACACCAATCACACCCTGCTGCCGGAGGCGCTGGAGAAGTGGCCGGTCGTATGGTTCGAGATGGTTCTGCCGCGCCAGCTCGCCATCATCTACGAGATCAACCAGCGCCTGCTCGACGAGGTGCGCGCGCGCTTTCCCGGCGACGACGGACGCGTGGAGCGCATGAGCCTGATCGAGGAGGGAAGCGAGCGGCACGTGCGCATGGCGAATCTCGCCATCGTCGGCTCGCACAGCACCAACGGTGTCGCAGCCATCCATTCCCAACTGCTGCGCACGATGACCGTGCGCGATCTGGCCGAGATGTATCCGGATCGCTTCAGCAACAAGACCAATGGCGTGACGCCGCGGCGCTGGCTGCGGCTCGCCAATCCGGCGCTCGCGCAGACCATCACGGCGGCCATCGGGGAGCGCTGGATCACGGACCTCACGGAACTCGGGAAGCTCGCACCGCTTGCCGACGATGCGGCGTTCCGTGACGCGTATCGGAGAGCGAAGCGCGCCGCCAAGGTGCATTTTGCCGAGTGGCTGAAGACGACTTCCGGGCAGAGCGTGGACCCGGACACGATCTTCGATTGCCAGGTGAAGCGCATCCACGAATACAAGCGCCAGCTGCTCAACGCGCTGCGCGTGGTCGTGCTGTACAACCGGCTGCGCGCGGATCCGGCGCTCGAGATGGCGCCGCGCACCTTCTTCTTCGCCGGCAAGGCGGCACCGGCCTATCACCTCGCCAAGGTCATCATCAAGTTCATCAACAACCTGGCTGCGGTGGTCGACGGCGATCCCGCGGTGCGCGGGCGGCTCAAGGTGCTGTTCCTTGCGGAGTATCGCGTGACGCTGGCCGAGCGCCTGATCCCGGCGGCAGACGTCTCCAATCAGATCTCGACCGCGGGCTACGAGGCGAGCGGCACCAGCAACATGAAGTTCATGATGAACGGCGCGCTGACGCTTGGCACGCGCGATGGCGCGACGATCGAGATGGCGCAGGAGGCCGGCGAAGAGAACTTCTTCCTCTTCGGGCTCACGGCGGATCAGGTTGCCTCGAGTCGCCCCTGGTACCGGCCGCAATGGCACTACGACAACGAACCGGAGACGCGTGCCGCGCTCGACCTCGTGTTCTCCGGCCATTTCAACAGCGATGAGCCCGGCATTTTCGAGCCGCTGCGCGAGGCGCTGCTGACGGGAGGCGATCACTACATGCATCTGGCCGACCTGCGCGCCTACCTCGAGGCGGATCAACGCATCACCGATCTCTACGCCGATGCGCACGCCTGGTCGCGCAAGGCCATCCTCAATGTCGCCGCTTCCGGAAAATTCTCGAGCGATCGCACCATTGCCGAATACGCGACGCAGATCTGGGGCGTCAAACCGCTGCCACTCGATTAGGAATCCACGGTCGCGCCCTCGGCGGGAAAATGTGTAACACAGCCGGGTGCGCCCAAGTCGCCATGTTTATCGTAGGATGGCGGGTCTGATACCAGGGAGAATAATCATGGCCACCTCGCCGCTTGCCGGAAAACCCGCGCCGAAGTCGATGCTCGTCGACGTGGCGCAGCTCGAAGCTGCCTACTACGACCGCCGCCCCGACCCGGCGGACCCCACCCAGCTCGTCAGCTTCGGCACAAGCGGCCATCGCGGCTCGCCGTTCTCGGGCTCCTTTACCGAGACGCATATTCTCGCCATCACCCAGGCGATCTGTGACTACCGCCGCGCGCAGGGCACCGACGGGCCGCTGTACATGGGCAAGGACACGCACGCCCTGTCGGCACCGGCGCAGCGCACCGCGCTCGAAGTGCTCGCCGCCAACGGCGTGACGACCCTCATCCAGAAGGGCGACGGCTTCACGCCGACGCCGTCCGTGTCGCACGCGATCCTGAGTTACAACCGCGGGCGCACCGAGCATCTCGCCGACGGCATCGTCATCACGCCGTCGCACAACCCGCCGGAGGACGGCGGCTTCAAGTACAACCCCCCGAACGGCGGCCCGGCGGACACCGACGTGACCGGCTGGGTGCAGAACCGCGCCAATGAACTGCTGCGCGCCGGCAACCGCGACGTGCGCCGCACGCCTTATGCGAACGCGCTGAAGGCGGAGACGACGCGCGAGGAGGATTTCATCCAGCCCTACGTCGACGACCTGAAGAACGTCATCGACATGGAGGCGATCCGCGCTGCCGGACTCAAGCTCGCGGTCGATCCCCTCGGCGGCGCGGCCGTGCGCTACTGGGAGCCGATCAACCGCACCTACGGCCTCGACATCACGGTCGTGAACCCGAACGTCGATCCGACGTTCTCGTTCATGACGGTCGACCACGACGGCAAGATCCGCATGGACTGCTCGAGCCCGTATGCGATGGCAAGCCTGGTCGGACTCCGGGACCGCTATCGCGTCGCCTTCGCCAACGACCCGGACTCCGACCGCCATGGCATCGTCACGCCCGCTGCCGGTCTCATGAATCCGAACCATTATCTGGCGGTGGCGATCAGCTATCTGCTCACGCATCGTCCGTCGTGGCCGACGCAGGCCGCGGTGGGCAAGACGCTGGTGAGCAGCGGCATCATCGACCGCGTCGTGCGCAAGCTCGGGCGCAAACTCTCCGAGGTGCCGGTCGGCTTCAAGTGGTTCACGCCGGGATTGCTCGACGGGTCGGTATGCTTCGGCGGCGAGGAGAGCGCCGGTGCCAGCTTCTTGAAGCGCGACGGCAGCGTCTGGACGACGGACAAGGACGGCATCATCCTGAACCTGCTGTCGGCGGAGATCACAGCCCGCACGGGACGCGATCCGGGTGAGCATTACCGCACCCTGACGGAGGAATTCGGCGCGCCGTATTACACGCGCATCGACGCCGCAGCGACGCCGGTGCAGAAGGCGCAGCTCGGCAAGCTTTCGCCCGAGGCGGTGACCGCGGCGACGCTCGCGGGTGAGCCGATCACCGACAAGCTCACGCGCGCGCCGGGCAACAACGCGGCCATCGGCGGGCTCAAGGTGGTGACCGCGAACGGCTGGTTCGCCGCGCGACCGTCCGGCACCGAGAACATCTACAAGATCTACGCCGAGAGTTTCAAGGATGAGGCGCACTTGAAGACCATCGTCACCGAGGCACAGCAGATCGTCAACAATTCGCTCGGCGAGTAATGCAGAAGGCGCGGGGTGCGATTTCACGAAGAGGGGCACTGCCATGAATCAGGTTGCGACTCCGCCGGAGCTTTCCGCGTTCGGCCCCGCCCGTTCCACCGTGAGCGGCGCGCCGCTTTCCGCGGAGGAACTGCGTCAGATCGATGCCTTCTGGCGCGCGTGCAATTTCCTCTCGCTCGGCATGATCTTCCTGCGCGACAACCCGCTGCTCGCCAAGCCGCTCGAACCCGCGCACGTGAAGCACCGCCTGCTCGGGCACTGGGGGACGAGCCCGGCGCTTTCGTTCTGCTACGCGCACCTGAATCGCCTCATCAAGCGCGACGACCTCGACATGATCTTCATGGCCGGTCCGGGTCATGGTGCGCCGGGTGTGCTCGGGCCGGTCTATCTCGAAGGCAGCTATTCGGAGATCTATCCCGACAAGACGCTGGACGAGGAGGGGTTGCTGCGCTTTTTCCGCCAGTTCTCCTTTCCGGGGGGCATCGGCAGCCACTGCACGCCGGAGACGCCGGGTTCGATCCACGAAGGCGGTGAACTCGGCTACGTGCTCTCGCACGCCTGCGGCGCGGCCTTCGACAATCCGGATCTGATCGTGGCGGCCGTGGTCGGCGACGGCGAGGCGGAGACCGGGCCGCTCGCCACCTCGTGGCACATCAACAAGTTCCTCAATCCGATCCGCGACGGGGCGGTGCTGCCGATCCTGAATCTCAACGGCTACAAGATCAACAATCCGACGCTGCTCGCGCGCATCACGCGCGAGGAACTCGAGGACTTCCTGCGCGGCTGCGGCTGGACGCCGCACTTCGTCGAAGGGTCCGAGCCCTCCAGTATGCACCAGGTGATGGCCGCGACACTCGACCAGTGTCTGGCCGATGTGCGCACGGCGCAGGGGCAAGCGCGTGCGAGTGGTACCGCGACGCGCCTGCGCTGGCCGATGATCGTGCTGCGCACCCCGAAGGGATGGACGGCGCCGGCGGCCATCGACGGCCACAAGGTCGAGGGCTTCTGGCGCGCGCATCAGGTGCCGATGACGGATGTGCAGACCAACATCGCGCACCTCAAGGTGCTCGAAGAGTGGATGCGCAGCTACCGGCCGGAGGAACTGTTCGATGCCAACGGCACGCCGGCTGCCGAACTGCTCGCGCTGCCGCCGCAGGGGCAGCGCCGCATGGGGTCGAACCCGCATGCCAATGGCGGGCTCCTCAAGCGTGCGCTGCGCATGCCGGACTTTCGCGACTACGCCGTGCGCTTCGACAAGCCGGGGCAGACGCGTGCCGAGAACACCAAGCCGCTCGGCAACTTCCTGCGCGACATCATGCGCCACAACGCGAACAACTTCCGCGTGTTCGGGCCCGACGAGAACACCTCCAACCGGCTCTCGGCGATCTACGAGGTGAGCAAGAAGCTCTGGCTCGCGCAGTACTTCCCCGAGGATGCGGACGGCACCGAGATCGCCCCCGACGGGCGCGTCGTCGAGATGCTGTCCGAGCACACCATGGAGGGCATGCTGGAAGGGTATCTGCTGACCGGACGCCACGGTTTCCTGTCGTCCTATGAAGCCTTCGTGCACGTGATCGACTCCATGTTCAACCAGCACGCGAAATGGCTCGAGGTCTGCAACCATCTCTCGTGGCGTGAAGAGATCGCATCGCTCAATCTGCTCGTCACCTCC
>JAEUMW010000005.1 GCA_016791345.1 Betaproteobacteria bacterium
GACCTCTCCCACCGCCTCGATGCGCGGGGAGTTCTTGGGCGTGCGCGAGCCATCGCCGAGGCCGGTGGTGCCCTGGTCGCCGGTGCGCGTTACGATCTTCGACAGTCTGTTTCCCATGATGAGGATTCTGGTGAGATTCAACGTGCGGATTATAAGGCTTCGCCGTGAGTGCGCATTCCGTTCACGCTATAATTCAAGCTCGTTCCAGTTCGGTCGTCCCACCTTTCCTTGAAGCTCCACAGCACCGCATTGCGCCCGGAAGACGGCGGCGGACAGTTGCATCCGATCCGTCGGCCCACCTGCAGGAAGACCGACCAGCATCGATTGCGGTGCGTTCGCGAGGACCGTCCAGTGGGCTGATCGGTTTAGCGAAAGGGAAGGGCGGTGCACTGGGCTGTCTCACGAGCAGCGGCGAACTTCCGTACCATCCCGTTCGGTCCCAGATGCGCGCATCGTTCCTTGCTCGTGGTCATCTCCGTCTCTGGACCGAGTGCCGCCATCTGCGGCAAGCTTGAAAGGGGGCGATCCGCGCCGCCGTCACTGCACAATACGCTGTCGAGGGGGAATCGAAGTGACCAAGATCATCGACAAGAAGCGCCAGGCCAGCTTGACGCCGGACCCGGCGTTGCTCACCGATCACGACGTCTACCTGTTCCGCGAGGGCAGCCATGTCAGGCTGTACCAGAAACTCGGTGCGCATGCCGGCACTGTCAACGGCATCGACGGCACTCGCTTTGCCGTATGGGCGCCGAATGCCGCCAGCGTGTCGGTGATCGGCGATTTCAACGGGTGGAATGGCGAAGCCAACCCGTTGCAGCCGCGCAACGACGAATCCGGCATCTGGGAGTGCTTCGCACCCGGCGTAGGCCACAACGCGCGCTATCGCTACCGCATCGTCTCGCGGCAGGACGGCCATGCTCTCGCCAAATGCGATCCGTTCGGCTTCGCGACGGAAACTCTGCCCGGCACCGCCTCGCGCGTGTCCACCCTCGACTACGAGTGGGGTGATGCCGAATGGATGGCGCGCCGCAAGAGCTCGAATGCGCTCGATGCGCCGTTCTCCGTCTACGAAGTTCACTTGGGCTCGTGGCGGCGTGGAGAAGGGGACCGGTTTCTCGATTACCGCGAGCTCGCGCATCAGCTGGCGGAATACGTGCTCGATGTCGGCTTCACCCACGTCGAACTGCTGCCGGTCGCCGAGCATCCGTTCTACGGCTCCTGGGGCTATCAGATCACCGGCTACTTCGCCCCGACCTCGCGTTACGGCAGCCCCGAAGACCTCATGTACCTGGTCGACCATCTGCACCAGCGCGGCATCGGCGTCATCCTCGACTGGGTGCCTTCGCACTTTCCGGGCGATTCGCACGGGCTCGCGCGCTTCGACGGTGCGCCGCTCTTCGAGTATGCCGACCCGCGGCGCGGCTTCAATCCGGAGTGGAACAGCTACATCTTCGACTACGGTCGCAACGAGGTGCGCGCCTTCCTCCTGAGCAGCGCGATGTTCTGGCTCGACAAGTATCACGTCGATGCGCTGCGCGTCGACGGCGTTGCGTCGATGCTCTACCTCGACTTCGGACGCGAACCGGGCGATTGGACCCCGAACGTGCACGGCGGGCGCGAGGACCTGGCGGCCGTTGCCTTTCTGCGCACGCTGAACGAGATGATTTACCGCGAGTATCCCGACGTGCAGTCGATCGCGGAAGAGTCGACCGACTGGCCGATGGTCTCGCGGCCGATCTATCTCGGCGGGCTCGGTTTCGGCATGAAGTGGAACATGGGCTGGATGCACGACACGCTCGATTACTTCCACTATGAGCCGATGCAGCGGAAGAATCACCACGACAAGCTCACGTTCAGCATCTGGTATGCGTTCTCCGAGAACTTCATGCTGCCCCTCTCGCACGATGAAGTGAGCGACGACAAGGGGTCGCTGCTGGGCCGGATGCCGGGCGACGCGTGGCGCGAGTTCGCGAACCTGCGCCTGCTGTACGGCTACATGTGGGGTCATCCAGGCAAGAAGCTCTTGTTCATGGGCGGGGAGTTCGGCCAGCGTCGCGGCTGGTCGCACGACACCACCTTGGACTGGGGTGCGCTGCAATACCCGGAGCACGGCGGCGTGCTCGGTTGGGTCCGCGACCTGAATCACCGCTACCGGCGCGAGCCCGCGCTCTACGAGATCGACTTCCAGCGCGAAGGGTTCGAGTGGATGGACTGCCACGACGCCGAGAACAGCGTCATCAGCTTCGTGCGCCGCGCGCGCAGCACGGAGGACCTCATCCTCGTCGTGTGCAACTTCACGCCGATGCCGCGGCTGAGCTACCGCATCGGCGTGCCGCGTGCGGGCCACTGGCAGGAAATACTGAACAGCGACGCGAGCATCTATGGCGGCAGCGGCATCGGCAACTTCGGCGGCAAGCATGCGGCGCCGGTGGGCGCGCACGGTCAGTTCCAGTCGCTCGCGCTCGACCTGCCGCCGCTGGGCGTCGTGTTCCTCAAGAGCAGTGCCACGGGAGACTAGAGGATGTCCACTCCAAACAGAACTCAGGACGGACGCGGCCGCGTCGTGATCGATCGGGTGCGCCCCGAGGTCGACTGCGGAAGGTTTCCCATCAAGCGGACGGTGGGCGAGCAGGTGATCGTCAGCGCCGACGTGTTTGCCGACGGCCACGACGTCATTCGCTGTCTGGTGCGGCATCGTCCGGAAGGGGCGGACAAGTGGACCGAAGTGCCGATGGAAGCTTCGTACAACGACCTCTGGCAGGCGAGCTTCACCGTGAACGCCATCGGGCGGCACGTCTATACCGTGGTCGCATGGGTCGATCGGTTCTTCACCTGGCAGCACGACCTCGCACGGCGGAACGATCCGAAGGACATCGCCGTCGCGATGCGGGTGGGGGAAGAACTCGTGCTGGAGGCGGCAGCACGGGCGTCGGGTACCGCCGGGGCGCGTCTGAAGGAGATCGCGGCGACGCTCGGCAAGACGACCACGCCGGAGGCGGCGAAACAGCTCGGTGCCGACCGCGAGCTGACGGAGCTCATGTCCCGCTACGCCGAGCAGCGCTTCGCCACCGAGTACGAGCGCGTCCTCGCGGTCACCGTCGAGCCGGTGCGCGCGCGCTACAGCTCCTGGTACGAGATGTTTCCGCGTTCCTGCGTGCCGGCGGGCAGCACGCACGGCACCTTCGCCGAATGCGAGAAGCGTCTCCCGTACGTCGCGGAGATGGGCTTCGACGTTCTCTACCTGCCGCCGATCCATCCGATCGGCATCAAGTTTCGCAAGGGGCGGAACAACGCGGTGGTGGCGAAGCCGGGTGAGCCGGGCAGCCCGTGGGCGATCGGCGCACCCGAAGGCGGCCACAAGGCCGTGCACACCGAACTCGGGACGCTCGAGGATTTCCGAAGCCTGCTCAAGCGCGCCAAGCAACACGGCATCGACATCGCGCTCGACATCGCTTTCCAGTGCGCGCCCGACCACCCTTACGTGAAGGAGCACCCGACCTGGTTTCGCTGGCGCCCGGACGGCACCGTGCAATACGCCGAGAACCCGCCGAAGAAGTATCAGGACATCTATCCGTTCGACTTCGAGACGGACGACTGGAAGCCGCTCTGGGACGAGCTCAAGAGCATCTTCACGTTCTGGATCGGGCAGGGCGTGTCGATCTTTCGCGTCGACAACCCGCACACCAAGCCCTTCCCGATGTGGGAATGGCTGATCGGCGAAGTCAAGCGCGACCACCCGGAAGCGATCTTTCTCGCCGAGGCCTTCACCCGGCCGAAGATCATGCATCGCCTGGCCAAGCTCGGCTACACACAGTCCTACACGTACTTCGCCTGGCGCAACACCAAGCAGGAGCTCACCGAGTATTTCACCGAGCTCGCGATGTCGGAGTCACGCGAATACTTCCGCCCCAACGTGTGGCCGAACACGCCGGACATCCTCACCGAGTTCCTGCAGTACGGCGGCCGCCCGGGGTTCATGCTGCGCGCGGCGCTGGCGGCCACGCTGAG
>JAEUMW010000006.1 GCA_016791345.1 Betaproteobacteria bacterium
CGCCGAGAGTGAGAAATCTCACTTAGCCAGGCGACGATAGAGTTCGCGGTTCTTCTTCAGCACGCGAGAAGCCGCGGACTCGAAGTCATCTGCGTCGGCGCTGACCAAGTCCGCCACGGCAGCCAGTGCAAGCGCCTCAGCTTCCACGCCGAGATCAGCGGCGACCGCCTTCAGCCGTTCCGTCTGGGCAGCATTCAATTCGATCGCGATCTTCATGCAACGACTCCATTAACGGAACGCGATACTGGCAGGCGCCTGCAACCCGCAGTATAGCCACAACGGGGAGCGTATCGCCGTAGTCAGATTCCCATTTTCCCACCCCGCCCTACTCCACGCTCGACAGCGGCGCCGCCACGGATTCGAGCGAGCGTCGCTCGGCGTTGACGCCGATCAGCAGTTCGACGATGGCGGCGCCGATCATGAGCGCTGCACCGAGCAGATAGCCCATCGTGATGTTGCCGCGCGCGCCGGTCTCGATCAGCGTGCCGAAGAGCCACGGCCCGATGACGCCGCCGATCGCGGTGCCGAGCACGAAGAAGAGCGCAATGGCAAATGCGCGCACTTCCAGCGGAAAACTCTCGCTCACAGTCAGGTAAGCCGAACTCGCGGCGGCCGAGGCGAAGAAGAAGATGATCATCCAGCAGAGCGTCTGCGTCGTCGCGTCGAGCAGACCGCGGTCGAACAGCACGGCGGTGACGGCGAGCAGGACGCCGGAAGCCGCATAGGTGAAGCTGATCATCGCCTTGCGCCCGATGCTGTCGAACAGCCGGCCGAGCAGCAAGGGGCCGAGAAAGTTGCCGACCGCGAACGGCAACAGGTAGAGGCCGATGCGATCGGCTGGGATCGCGTAGTGGTCGGACAGGATGAGTCCGTAGCTGAAGAAGATGGCGTTGTAGAAGAACGCCTGCGCCGTCATCAGCACAAAGCCGAGCAGCGCGCGCTGGCGGTAGGTGACGAGCACCGTGCGAAACGCCGCGCGCACCGCCGTGCCCGTGCGCGCATGGATGCGGATGCGCTCGGGGCCCGGCGCCGGCAGTGGCCCCTGGTCGGCAGCCACTCGAGCCTCGATCTCGGCGACCACCCGTTCCGCCTCTTCGAGCCGGCCGTGCGTCATCAGCCAGCGCGGGCTCTCCGGAATCCAGCGACGCAAGAGGAGAATGCCCAAACCCAGCACGGCGCCGATGCCGAATGCAAGTCGCCAGCCGACGTCGGCCGCGAACAGGGCGGGGTCGAGCAGGAAGACGGAGCCGGCCGCCCCGAGCGCCGCGCCCACCCAGAAGCTGCCGTTGATGGCGAGGTCGGTCCAGCCACGAACGCGCGCGGGTATGAGTTCCTGGATCGCGGAGTTGATCGCCGTGTATTCGCCGCCGATGCCGGCGCCGGTGAGGAACCGAAACAGCAGGAAGCTCGGCAGGTCCCACGCGGTCGCGGTGGCGGCGGTGGCGACGAGGTAGACGCCGAGTGTCACGTTGAAGAGCCGCTTGCGGCCGAGCTGGTCGGTGAGCCAGCCGAAGAAGGCGGCACCCGTCACCGCCCCCGCCAGATAGGCACTTGCCGCCAGGCCGATCTCGCCGGGTGTGAGCCGCAGCGTCGGGCTTTCCTGCAGCGCGCCGGTGAGCGCGCCCGCGATCGTCACCTCCAGTCCGTCGAGGATCCACGTCACGCCGAGCGCAACGACGACGAGCCAGTGGAAGCGACTCCACGGCAAGCGGTCGAGCCGCGCCGGCAGGTCGGTCTCGAAGCGCGTACCGGCAGTGGCCGTCACCCGATGTGCTCAGCCGTGCGCGTCAAACCGTCTCGGCGCGCAGGCGTTGCGCTTCCAGTGCCGCGACGAGATCGCCGAGACCCTCGGCACACGGCCGCTCGACCTTGAGGCTCAGCAGGTGATCGGCACGGGTGCGGCCAAGATTGATCGCGGCGATCGGCTTGCCGAGGCGCTGCGCGTGCTCGCAGAAGCGATACCCCGAATAGACCATGAGCGACGAGCCGACGACGAGCATGGCATCCGCCTCCTCCAGCGCACGCATCGCTGCATCGACGCGCGGGCGCGGGACGTTCTCGCCGAAGAACACGACGTTCGGCTTGAGCAGCCCGCCACAGTGCGGGCAGGCCGGCACCACGAACCCGTCCAGTTGCTCCGGCTCGATGTCCGCATCACCGTCAGGGGCGGCGGTGGCGGAAAGACGCCTATGCGTAGGATTCGCAGCCTCCAGCGCGCACTGCAGATCGGCACGGGAAACATCCACGCCGCAGTTGAGGCAGCCCACCCGCGCAATGCTGCCGTGCAGTTCGACGACATCGACGCTGCCGGCGCACTGATGCAGCCCATCCACGTTTTGCGTGACGAGCTGCCGCACGTGACCGGCCGCCTGCAATTGCGC
>JAEUMW010000007.1 GCA_016791345.1 Betaproteobacteria bacterium
CTCGGTCTACATCGAGCAGTCACACTGCCTGGGAGAAAACGGAAAATTCTCGGATGGCGTCTTCAAGCTCTTCAAGACGCTTCCATTTTCGTCCGCCAAGCCGGTAATCGAAGGCGTCTACTGCGGCACCCTCGTCCCGACGATCAACTCGACGTTCCTGTCGACGACACCTCCGACCCCGCAGGGCACCTGGCTGGTTGCAGGTCAGGTCTGCATCGCGAAAACGATTCGCGGCCCAGTCGACAGCAATTGCGGCAAACCGACGAACTGCACGCCGCCGCCGAAAGGCTACGATCCGGCGCGGGGCGTCACCAACCTGACCAACGGACTCGACGGACCCGCAACGATCTTCATCGATCAGTGGATCCGCTTCAAATAGCAAACATCAATCGACTTGCGAAGGAACGCAGGCAACTGGGATGGTTGCGCGTACCCGTCTCAAGATTCTTGCGCGGGGGGATACCAGATGAATACGAAAGCGTTGTGTGTGTCGATTGCACTGATGGGAACAGCCGGCTTCACGTCAACAGTGATGGCAGGTGTCGCTTGCTCGGCAAGGGAAGGCGGTTGCAAGGCAGGCAAACCAGCTATTGCCTCGAAGGCGCAATCGCAAGTACTGCCGAGTCAAACCGCACAGGCGCCCACGTTCTACTCGCCGCCTCTTGTTGCACCGATATGGACGAGTCCGTGGGGCCAGACCTACGGTCGCTGGGCCGCAGAGTGGTACCAATGGGCGCTCGGAATCCCAGCCGCCGTCAATCCGCTTGTTGACCAGGATGGTTCCAACTGTGCGCAGCGTCAGGTTGACGCGGTGTGGTTCCTTGCCGGCGTGCCCGGCAGCGGTTCAGCCACCCGTCGCTGCCAGATTCCAGTTGGGAAGGCGCTGTTCTTTCCGCTCATCAACACGATCTATGGAGCGTTCCTGAACGACCCGGCCAACACGCGCACCGAGACCTTTGTGCGCAACGCGGGGAGCTGCACGGAGCCGGCGAGGATCTCGGTAAAGATCGATGGGTTCCAGATCCCGCACCCGGAGAAGCACTTCACCGGCCCCTCGGGCAGTCAGTCACCCATCTTCAACGTTCAACTGCCCCCCGGCAATATCTTCGGTTTAGATGAAAACGCGGCGCAAGAGCTTGTGCTGAGTCCAAGTGCCGAACAAGGGTACTACCTGTTCGTATGGCCCCTGAAGCCGGGCCATCACACCATAAAGTGGCAAGCGTCGGGATGCACGGCAGGCGCCACCCAAGACATTACGTATCACCTCCTCGTCAAGTGATCATGAGCTACAGCGACCGCAGGAAGTTCAGCATGTCCTGTTTCTGCGTATTCGAAAGCTGGTTGAACCGGGCGATCACCGAATTCGCCTCCGATGCGCTGCTCGAACTGCCGCTGGCGTGTGCCTGGATCGCTTCCAGCAGATCCTTGGTGCGGCCATCGTGCAGGAAGAAGATGCGCTGACCGAGCCCCCACAGCGGCGCGGTACGAAATTCCTGCGGGCCGGCCTGTCCCTGTGTGACGCCGTCGGCCAGTCCCGGTCCCATGTTGTGCACGGCGAGGTCGGAGTAGAGGTTCGCGGCCTTGTTGCGCAGTGCGGGGACGGCCGCGTTGCCGGTGTTGAGCGTCGGCGTGTGACACAGCGCGCAGCCTGAGCTGGAGAACAGTGTGCGGCCGTTGGCGATGGACTGCGCGCCGCCGGGCGTGTCGGTGGAAGGCGTGGGCGGCGCCAGGAAGCGCATGAAGAACGTGAACTTCTCGACTGCGCTAAAGGCTTCGAGGGGACTTCCCGCGTCGGGGTTGGTGGCGTCGTTCGGGATCGGAGCGCGCTGACACGCCGCCGTCTGGTTGCGTTCGGACGAAAAGAGCTCGTTGCTGATGCCCATCTCGACGTTGTAGGCCTCACCCGAGAACAGCAGCAGCGACTGGTTCTGGGCCTTCCAGCCGAAGCGGGAGATCGTGCCGTCGTTACCGTTGGTGTTCGCCACGCCTGTGATGGTACCGACGCGAACCCTGTTGGCGCGACCGCCGATCCCGAAGGACCTCTTGCGAGTGCCGTCGGCGTTGAGGTTCGCGAGGATCGCACTGTCCGGAATCTGCTCGATGAGTCCCGCACCGAAGAGCGGCGTGGGAATGCGAAAGATGACATTTCGATTGGCCACGGCCGTCGCGAAATCCTCCTGCCGCAGTCCGCAGCCGGGAACGACGAATAGTGAATGCACGCCGCCGTCGGGCGTGCCGTTCGCGTTGCGCACGAATCGCGCCTCGCGGATCGGCCCGTCGCTCGAAAGGAACGACGGCACCGCGTTTCCCATCTTGCCGGCAAAGACGACTTGCGGATTCACTGATACCGGGGGATTCAATGCCGGGCTCGTCCCCCCGATGGCGGGCTGCGAATGACAGCCGCCGCAGCTGTCGAGGTTCATGGTCGGCCCGAGACCGTCTTCGACGGTCTCCACCTCGACGAAGTCGGCTCTGCCCGCGTTGAAGTAGCTCACGTAGGTCCGGGACAAAAACGGCAGTGGTCCTCCGGCTGCAGCCGGTCCGGGCCGCACGCCCGGATCCCGCGCCGCCGTGGTCTGGGCGAACCCGGGCGCGGGCAGCAGGAAACAGCCGACGAGCACCGACGACGAACACACCTGGACTGCGAGTCCGGCTCTCATGATTCCTCCCTCCTGGCTCTCAATGTGGATGCGCACTCGGAGCGGTGCGATCGGCCCGAGGGTCGCGTCCCTCTGGCGCGGACAGGTTTCGCGACATCCGTGCCGGGGGCTGCGGGGCGCCAGCGGCTGGCATAGATCTGGCGCGCGCTATGGAATCTGCCCGCCCGACCCATGAACCTGGAACGATCGCGTCTGAGCGTTCAACAACGGGAGCGACTGCTCGAGCACTTCGTCGCGGGCACGCCCGCGCGCACGGCCGCGGAACTGGTCGGCGTCAACCGCAATACCGCCACTTACTTCTATCACCGCCTGCGCGAGCTGATCGCGGAACGGCTCGAGCGCGTCAATCCCTTCGCGTTGCAGCGCCTCGCACCGCGCTCTGCGTCTTCCTGCGGCGACAGGCAGCAGAACGCCGACATTGCTTCAGGAGGCGCGGAAGGCTTGGTCGTGCTCTGTGTGTTTGTACACGGCGGCAAGGTCTACACGGCGCTGCTCGGACGCGAACGGAGCCAAGGCATGCTGGCGCGCCTGTCGGCGGGTGCGAGCGCAGGTGCGATCGTTCACGTCGAGACGTTCGACGTGTCCGTGCTGCTCGACGCGAGCGGGCG
>JAEUMW010000008.1 GCA_016791345.1 Betaproteobacteria bacterium
GCGGTGAGCTTGAGCGCGGGGAAGAACGCGGACTTGGCCACACCGATGCGCGCATTGGCCGCCGCCATCTGTCGGGTCGCCGCAGCAATGTCCGGTCGCCGCTCGAGCAGCTCCGAAGGCAAGCCCGCGGGAATCGCGGGCAATTCGTTCGCAAGTGGTGCGACGTCGATTGCGAGGACCTCGGGCGGCTTGCCGACGAGCACTGCCAGTGCGTGCTCGAGTTCGCCGCGGCGACGCTCCAGCCCGATGGCTTCGGTGCGCGCATTCGCCTCCTCGGTCTTGGCACGCGCGAGATCGAGCTCGCTGATGTCGCCGAGATCGAAGCGACGCTGCATCAGTCGCACGCTCTCCTCGCGCCACTGCACGGTCTCCCACAGGATGCGCAGCTCTTCGTCGTTGGCGCGCAGCGCGAAGTAGGTCTGCGCGACGTCCGCCTGCAGCGCGAGCGTCACGGAGCGGAAGGTCGCGACAGTGGATTCGTAATCGCTGCGGGACGCGTTGATCGTGTCCGACACGCGCCCGAAGAGATCCACCTCATAGCTCACCGTGATGAGCGCACGCCACGCCGTATACGGATCGACCATCTGACCCGGCGGCAGACCGAGCGAGACCCCCGTGGGCTGAACCCGCGTCGGACCGAAGCCCGCACCCACCTGTGGTATGCGGTCGGCCTTCGCCACGCCCACCAGCGCCCGCGCCTGCGCCACGCGCGCGGCGGCAGCCTGCAGGTTCTGGTTGGCGGCAAGCGCGTCGTCTTCCAGCCGGTCGAGCACCGGATCGTTGAACACCTTCCACCACTGCCCGCGCGGCAGGTCTTCGGACGGCTGCGCCGCCTTCCACGCGCCCCGCTCCTCTGGCGGCAACTCCTTGAAGCGCGGCGGCACCTGGATCTCCGGCTGCTTCAGTTCCGGCGCCAGCGAGCAACCCGCAAGCAGCGCCACCACGCCGATCCATGAGAACCGCATTCTCATCGTGCGCCTCCCGCGTCGGGCGCACTCGCATGTGACGCCTTGGCGCGCGCGCGACCTTTCTTCTGCCGGCGATGCAGCAGCACATAGAACACCGGCGTCAGGAAGAGACCGAAGAAGGTCACGCCGAGCATGCCCCAGAACACCGCCACCCCCATGGCATGGCGCATTTCGGCGCCGGCGCCGGTGGAGAGCACGAGCGGGACCACACCCATGATGAACGCGAACGAAGTCATCAGGATCGGCCGCAGCCGCATGCGGCAGGCTTCCAGCGCTGCGCGCACCGGATCGTGCGCGGGCTCCTTCATCTCCAGCTCGCGCGCGAATTCGACGATCAGGATCGCGTTCTTGCAGGCGAGCCCCATCAGCACGAAGAGCGCGATCTGCGTGAAGATGTTGTTGTCGCCGCCGCTCAGGATCACGCCGCCGATCGCGAAGAGCAGACACATCGGGACGATGAGGATGATGGCGAGCGGCAGCTTGAAACTCTCGTACTGCGCCGAGAGCACCAGGAACACGAGCAGCACGCACAAGGGAAAGACGAGCACCGCGGTGTTACCGGCGAGAATCTCCTGATACGTGAGTTCGGTCCATTCGAAGGTGATGCCACGCGGCAGTGTCTCACGCGCGATGCGTTCGATCGCCGCCTGCGCCTGCCCCGAGCTGAAGCCCGGCGCGGCAGCCCCGTTCAAGTCGGCGGCAGGAAAGGCGTTGTAGCGGATCGCACGATCGGGGCCGAAGCTCGCATCCACGCGCAGCACCGACCCCAGCGGCACCAGTTCGCCCTTGCTGTTGCGCGTCTTCAGCTGAACGATGTCCTCGCCGCGCGAACGGTAAGGCGCATCCGCCTGCACCACGACGCGGTAGGTGCGCCCAAAGCGGTTGAAGTCGTTCACATAGAGCGAGCCCAGGTTGATCTGCATGGTCTCGAACACGTCGGTGAGCGCGACGCCCATGCGCTTCGCCTTGGCGCGGTCCACGTCCGCATAGAGCTGCGGCACATTGATCTGGAAACTCGAAAACACGCCCGAAAGCTCGGGGGTCTGCCACGCCTTTCCCTGCACCGCTTTCATCGCGTTGTAGAGCGCCTCGTCGCCGAGACCGCCGCGGTCCTCGATCTGCAGCTTGAAGCCGCCGATGGTGCCGAGACCGTTGACGGGCGGCGGCGGGAACACCGCAATGAACGCGTCCTCGATCCCGGCCAGGCGCTGGTTGATGGAGCCGGCGATCGCACCGCCGGACAGCTCCGGCGACTTGCGCTTCTCGAACTCGTCGAGACCGAAGAACACGATGCCCGCGTTCGGGGCGTTGGTGAATCCCGCGATGGAGAGCCCAGGAAACGCGACCGCGTCCCTCACCCCCGGCGTCTTCATCGCGATCTCCGACATGCGCCGGATCACCCCCTCGGTGCGGTCGAGCGAAGCGCCGTCGGGAAGCTGCGCGAAACCGACGAGATACTGCTTGTCCTGCACTGGGACGAAACCCTGCGGCACGCGCTGGAACGCAAACCAGGTCAGCGCGATCAGGATGGCATACACGACGAGCGCAATGAGCTTGTGGTTCAGCACCCGCGCGACCGTGTTCTGATATTTCGTGGCGCCGGACTTGAAGGTGCGGTCGAACCAGCGGAAGAAGCCGCCGAGCACGCGGTCCATCGCACGCGTGAGCCAGTCCTTCGGCGCCTCGTGCGGGCGCAGCAGCAACGCGGCGAGCGCCGGCGACAGCGTGAGCGAGTTGAACGCCGAGATGACGGTGGAAATGGCGATGGTGAGGGCGAACTGCCGATAGAACTGCCCGGTGAGCCCCGAGACGAACGCGATCGGCACGAACACCGCGCACAGCGTGAGCGCGATGGCGACGATCGGCCCGCTCACTTCACGCATGGCACGGTAGGTCGCCGTTTTGGCGTCGTAGCCGAGCTCGATGTTGCGCTCCACGTTCTCGACGACGACGATCGCATCGTCGACCACGATGCCGATGGCAAGCACCAGTCCGAACAGTGTCAGCGTGTTGATCGAAAACCCGAGGAGCAGCATGAAGGCGAACGTGCCAACGATGGACACCGGCACCGCCACCAGCGGGATGATGGATGCGCGCCACGTCTGCAGGAACACGATCACCACGATGACCACGAGCAGAACCGCCTCGAACAGCGTCTCGATGACCGCCTGGATGGACTTCTGCACGAACCGCGTCGGGTCGTAGACGATGTCGTAGGACACTCCGGCCGGAAAGTCGCGGCTCATTTCCGCCATCGCCTGGCGCACGTTGTTCGAGAGCTGGATCGCATTCGAACCCGGCGCCTGGAAGATGGCGATCGCGACCGCCGGCTTGTTGTTGAGCAGCGAACGCAGCGCATATTCGCCCGCGCCGAGCTCGATGCGCGCCACGTCCTTCAGCCGCAGCACGCCACCGTCGGGCGAGGTCGCGATGATTACGTCGCCGAACTCCTCTTCGGTAACGAGCCGCCCCTGCGTGTTCACCGAGAGCTGGAAATCCGTGTGCTTCGCTGCCGGCGGCGCCCCGACGACGCCTGCCGCCACCTGCTTGTTCTGCTCGCGCAGCGCGCGCACCACGTCGGAGGCCGTGAGGTTGCGGCTCGCGAGCTTCTGCGGATCGAGCCATACCCGCATCGCATAGTCGCCGGCGCCGAACACCAGCACCTGACCCATGCCGGGAATGCGCTGCAGATTGTCCTTGATGTTGAGCACCGCGAAGTTGCGCAGATAGAGCTCGTCGTAGCGCTCGTCGGGCGACACGATGTGTACCACCATCGCGAAGTCGGGCGAGCTCTTCTGGGTGATGACGCCGATCTGCCGAACTTCCTCCGGCAGGCGCGGCAGCGCGCGCTGCACGCGGTTCTGCACCTGGGTCTCGGCAAGGTCGACGTCGGTGCCGATCTTGAAGGTGACAGTGAGCTGGAGCACGCCGTCGGTAGTCGCCAGCGACTCCATGTAAAGCATGTTCTCGACGCCGTTGATCTGCTCCTCGAGCGGCGCAGCGACGGTCTCGGCGATGACCTTGGGGTTGGCGCCCGGATAGGTCGCGCGCACGACCACGGAAGGCGGAACGACGTCCGGATACTCGCTCACCGGCAGGACGAAGATGGAGAGCAGGCCAGCGAGAAAGATGAGCACCGACAGCACGCCCGCGAAGATCGGGCGGTCGATGAAGAAGCGCGACACGTTCATGGCGTCAGCCCGCGGCGGCGGCGGGAGGCGCGCCGGGTCGACCGTTGCCGGCAGGTGCGTCCATCGGCACCTGTTCCGGGGTCACCGGCGCACCGGGTCACACGCGTTGCAGTCCGTTCACGACGATGAGTTCGCCCGGCTTGAGTCCGGACTCGATGACGCGCAGCCCGTCGACGATGCGGCCGAGCTTCACCTCGCGATACTCTGCCTTGTTCTCGCCGTTCACGACGAGAACGAAGCGCTTGCTCTGGTCGGTGCCGATCGCCCGGTCGGTCACCAGCACTGCCGCACGCGGCTGCGCCGCGTTGCCGATCTGCACGCGCGCGAAGAGCCCCGGCGTAAACCGTCCCGACTGGTTGTCGAGCACGGCGCGCATGCGCACGGTGCCGCTCTGCGGATCGACGCGATTGTCGACGAACTCGAGTTTCCCCTCGTGCGGGAAGCCGCTCTCGTCGGCGAGCCCGACCGCCACCGGCAGCGTGCCACCGCGACTCCGGCCGATGTACTTGAGGAAGGCGCCCTCGTCGACCTCGAACGAGGCGTAGATGGGATGCATGGAAACGACCGTGGTCAACACCGGCGAGTTCGGTACCTCGCCCTGGACAAGGTTGCCGGGGGTGATCTCCGCCTTGCCGACGCGACCGGATACGGGAGCGGTGACGCGCGTATACGAGAGGTTGAGCCGCGCGGTGTCGAGCGCGGCCTGATTCGCGCGCAGCTGCGCCTCCAGGCTGCGCACCGCGGCGGCGGCCTCGTCGTATTCCCGCTTCGAGGTCGCGCGTTCCGCGAGCAGCGCTTCGTTTCGCGCGAGCACGGTGCGCGCAAGATCGAGCTGTGCGCGGGTGTTCACCAGCGTCGCCTGCGCCTGCGCCACGATTGCCTCGAACGGTCGCGGATCGATCAGGAACAGCAGGTCGCCCTTCTTCACTTCGGCGCCTGACTTGAAATGGACGGACTGGATGTAGCCGGTGACCCGCGCGCGCACCTCGACGTGGTCGATCGCCTCGATGCGGCCGGGGAATTCATCCGTCTCGACGATCTGCTTTTCCAGTGCGGGGGCGACACTCACCGGCGGCGGCCCGGACGGCTCGTGCGGGTGCGCCTCGGGCGCCTTGCCGCAGGCAGCGAGCGCAAGCGACAGGGCAACGGCGAGCGCCTGCAGCGCGCGGACGACAATGGCATTGCGGTCGAACATGAGAGGATGTGAATCGATCATGAAGAGGATCCGCTGGCGGGACTGGCGAGCCGCGGGCGCAGAAAGCCGTCGATCACGGCCCAGGCGGCGTCGGTCCAGCACTGTGTGACGGTTTCGATGTGCGGCAGCCGCGAGACCTGCGTCGTCACGCCGGCCGCGATGAGTTTGGCGCCGTACTGCTCCGCCTCGTCGCGCAGGGGATCGCCGTCGCACGTGATGATGAGCGCCGGCGCAAGCCCCGCCAGCCGCGTCGACGACGCCGGCGCGGCATAAGGATGCAGACGGTCTGCCGCGTTCGGCAGGTATGCACGGTAACAGGCCCCACACACCCCCGGTGTATGCGCCGCGCTCGCGACGAAGCGCTGCATGGACGGAGAACTCAGGCTCGGGTCGAGCATGGGGCCGACGAGGATCTGCGCCGCCAGCGCCGGAGCGCCCCGGTCACGCGCCATCATCGCCGCAGCCGCTGCAAGATTGCCGCCCGCCTCCTCCCCTGCCACCGCGATCCGTTTCGCGTCCCAGCCGCGTTGCCGGGCGTCTGTGCTCGCCCACAGCAAGGCGGCGTAGGCGTCCTCTGCAGCGGTTGGGAACGACTGCGCCGTGGCGAGCGTGTACTCGGGCGTCGCTATCCGCAGCTTGAGGCGCGCAGCCATGCACGCCGCAGTCGCCTCGATCGCATCGAGTCCCCCGCGGACGAAGCCGCCACCGTGGTACAAGATCACCAAGGCACCCGGCGCTTCCGCGTCGGCGGGCGCATAGACACGCACACCGAGTTCGCGGTCTTGGCTGCGGAACGCATGCTCCGACACCGTCACCGGTCGGCCGGGGGGAGCGGCTGAAGATCGCCGCCTCGCCCGCATCACCGGACTCCGCGCCCTCAGGAGCGAACCGTGCGCGGGCGCTCGCACCCGTCCCGCGGCGACACATCGACGGTACCGAGCGGCCGCCCGGCCGGCACTTGCGCGCGCTCCGGAGCCGGCTGGGCCGTCTTGCACGACGGCGCCTCCGGCGGAGGCGTCGTCACCCCGAATGCCGCCGCGCTGGTCGCAAGAAAGGCAGCAACGATGGCCTTGTTCAACATGATCCGCTCCCGGTTGAAGAGTCGACACATTGTCGAAAGTGCAGGATAGTCGTTCGGTTTTTCAGGATAAATACCTACATTCTGAATTTACCGTTCAGGATACCGAACAATAACCGGCCAACAAAGCGATCCGTCAAGCCCACAGGCGCACGCAGTTCCCGGGAGGATCCGGGCGTTCGGTGCGGACACCGCATCCGGAAAGGCGCATTTTGCCCAGAACGGCCTGTTCGAGGGCCGCACCACCTCCTTCGACGGACTGCAGTACATCGCGTCCTACGACGATCTCGTCGAAGCCTTTCACTTCGGTGTCGCGCAGAGCGCGCATCCGGAGGACATCGGCGCCACCCACTACATTCTGGCGGGATACGGAGAACACCGTGCCACCGACACTTTCGATGCCGCGCAGTACATCGCGAACTACGCCGACCTGCGCGCAGCCTTCGGCACAAACGAGGATGCGGCGACCCTGCATTACATCCTCGCCGGCTACTTCGAGGGGCGCACCGATGACCACCTGAGCTGATCCCGTTCTCCCAGATTCTTCCAGACGAGGCATCCACGCATGGAACACGCTCTTGGTATTGGATCGTTCGTGGAAGAGAATGCGCAGTTTTGCGAGGGAAGAAAGCGGTGGATCGCTTGCTGGCCATGCAGGTCTTCGTGCAGGTAGTGGACGCGGGCAGTTTTACGCGCGCGGCCGAGGTGCTGCGGTTGCCCAAGGCTTCGGTCACCACGCTCCTGCAGGGACTGGAAGCGCACCTGCGGACGAAGCTCCTCAACCGTACGACGCGCCGCGTGAGCGTCACTGCCGACGGCGCCGCGTACTACGAGCGGTGCGTTCGCATCCTGGCGGAGGTCGAGGAGACCGAGAGCGCGCTCACGCGCACGCGCACGGCCCCGCATGGCCGCCTGCGGGTCGATGTCCCGGCGTCGTTCGGGCGGCGGCTGCTGGTACCGGCGCTGCCGGAGTTCTTCGAGCGCTACCCGGAGATCCGGCTGGAGGTCGGCTGCAGCGACCGCCCCGTCGACCTGCTGGAAGAAGGCGTGGACTGCGTGGTCCGCGGCGGCGAGCAGTCCGATTCAAGTCTCGTCGCACGGCACGTCGCCTCCTATCCCTTCGTCACCTGCGCGACTCCCGCGTATCTCGCCCGCTTCGGGGTACCATCGCACCCGCGTGACCTCGAACGGCATCGCTGCATCCGCTACCTGATGCCGAAAAGCGGCCGCATCGTCGAATGGAACCTGGTGCGCGCCGGCGAGCAGATCACCACCCCGTCGGCGGATGCGTTCGTCGCGGTGAACGACGGTGAAGCTTACGTGGCGGCGGGGCTGGCCGGCCTCGGGGTGCTTCACGCGCCGCGCTTCCTGGTCGATGACGCGCTCGCGGACGGCCGTCTCGTGCACCTGCTCGAAGACTGGGCCACCGATCCGCTGCCCGTCTACGTCATGTATCCGCAGAACCGGCATCTGTCCGCCAAGGTGCGCGCATTCGTCGACTGGGTGGCGGAACTCTTCACCCGGTCGACCGATTCCGGGGCGCATTCACCGTAGGCAGGCTCGCCTGGGCCGACGAGGGTGGGCCGTGATGCGCTAGAGTAGCCGCGTTGCCGCATACCCGAGAAGGGCGCCGCGTCCATGGACATTTCCCTGCTCTTTGCTCTCGTGCTTCTCAACGGTTTCTTCGCGATGTCTGAAATCGCGCTGGTCGCCTCGCGCAAGCCGCGCCTCCAATACCTCGCGGACAACGGCGACAAGAGTGCCCGCGCCGCGATGGAACTGGGCGAGCACCCCACGCGCTTTCTCTCGACGCTGCAGATCGGCATCACCGCGATCGGCGTGCTGAACGGCATCATTGGCGAAGCAACGCTGGCCGAGCCCTTTTCGCTGTGGCTGGAAGACATGGGGGTACCGCCGCGCGCGAGCGAGATCGGCGCCACGGCGCTCGTCGTCGTGGTCATCACCTACGTCACCATCATCCTCGGCGAACTCGTGCCGAAGCGGCTCGGCCAGATCAGCCCCGAAGCGATCGCCCGGCGCGTCGCCCGACCGATCCTGCTGCTCGCGGCAATCGCGAAGCCCTTCGTCCGTCTGCTGGCGGGTTCCACGGAACTGGTGCTGCGCCTGATGGGGGTGGGTTCCACAAAAGCGCAGACGCTCACGGAGGACGAGATTCACGCCATTCTCGCGGAAGGGTCGGAGGCCGGCGTCATCGACGCCCAGGAAGGCGCGATGCTGCGCAACGTCTTCCGCCTCGACGACCGGCAGGTTCTCTCGCTCATGACGCCGCGCTCAGACATCGTATTCCTCGACGTCGAAGCGCCGATCGACGAGTCTCTGCGGAAGATCGGCGAGTCTGAGCACTCCCGCTATCCAGTGTGTCGCGGCGACCTGACGGACATTCTCGGTGTCGCGACCGCCAAGGGTCTGCTCGGGCAGAGCATCCGCGGCGAGAAACCGAACCTGCAGGCCGACCTGCTGCCCGCGGTCTATGTTCCGGAGTCGCTCAACGGCATGGAGCTACTGGAGAACTTCCGCTCGTCGAACGTGCAGTTCGTGCTGGTGGTCGACGAATACGGCGAGGTGCAGGGTCTCGTCACGCTCCAGGACGTGTTCGAGGCCATCATCGGCGAGTTCAAGCCCATGACGCCCGAGGATGCCTGGGCCATCCAGCGTGAGGATGGCTCCTGGCTGCTGGACGGGCTCATCCCCATCCCGGAACTGAAGGACCGCCTTCACGTGCGGACCGTGCCGGAGGAGGACAAGGGCCGCTACCACACCCTGAGCGGAATGGTGATGCTGCTGGCGGGCAAGGTGCCGCGAACCGGGGACAAGATCGAGTGGGAAGGCTGGCACTTCGAGATCGTCGACATGGACGGCACGCGCATCGACAAGGTGCTGGCGACGCCCATCGTTGTCGCTGCCGACGAACTGCTCGAACGCACGCCTGCCGAGGACGACGGTCCGGGCTCCTAGGAAAGCACCGTCGGCAGCTCCGCCGGCCTCATCGGCGTAAGCAGCACCTCCATCTGGTAGAACTTGAAGGTATTGTTCTCCGCGGGCGTGCTGGCAGCGACGGACCGATAGCGGTCGAGCACATCCGTGATGAACGCGCCCCATTCTGCCTCCGGCAGGAACCGCGTCCATTCCGCGAAGGTGACGTGGCAGAAATCGAAGAAGGACTGCCGGCTGCCGAAGTCCCAGGCCTTGTCCTCCACGTCGATGCGCTCGACCTTGAGTCCGCTCTGCTCGGCCAATGTGCGGTAGGCGTCCGGCGCGGGATGGATGTAAGGTCTCTCGCGAGCCGGGAACGATTGCGCCCATCGCGGCGACGCGCACACGTCCTCGATCACGTCCTCCAGACACTTGCGCGGCCCGTCGGGCACAAACCGCAGCAGCGCCTCGCCACCGGGCTTCAATGCCGCATGGATCGACCGCAACACCGCAACCTGATCGCGCACCCAGTGCACGGCGTTGAAGGAGACGATGCGATCGAATTCGTGGCGGTAAGGCAGACTGCGCGCATCGCCGAGCTCGAAGCGCAGATTGGGATGCGTCGACGAGGTGTAATGCCTGCACGCGAAGTCGATCATGTTCTTCGAGGGATCGACACCCAGCACCGAGCCATCGAGAATGCGGTCGGCGATCGCCGCCGTGATCCTGCCGTTGCCGCAGCCGACGTCGAGCACGCGGTCGCGCGCGCCTAGCCTCACGCGGGCGAGATCCTCCGCGGCCATCGCTTCCTGAAGGCTGGAGACGGCCTGGTAACCTGCGGCGTTCCATTCAGACATGTTCGTTCCTTAGGCTGGAATTGCCAGATCGTCTGCTGTAGACGTCGTGCTGTCGATAGCAGTGCCCTTATCCGCGCAGTTGGGGGGACACCAAGTTCTTACCGTCAATTACTTCAAGCATCCAAGCCGACCGCATGGCAGCGCAACCACTCCGCAAGCTCCTCGCGCGAAACCTCGCTCGCTGCGAGCGCAAACATGAAGCGCTCCTGGTCATCGACCGAGGCACGGAGTTCCATTCCGTTCATGACGAGGAAGACTTCCATCGCGGCATGGGCGATGCGTTTGTTGCCGTCGACAAAGCCGTGATTTCGAACCAGCGAAAAGCCGAGAGCGGCTGCCTTGTCTGCGAGAGTCTTATAGGCATCTTCGCCATCGACCGATATCCGCGGTTGGGACAGCGCCGATGCAATTGCACCCAGATCGCGGACACCCGTGCGACCGCCGCTCTCGGCGAGGATGCGCCGGTGAAGCGCGAGAACCTCGCCGAGAGTGAGAAATCTCACTTAGCCAGGCGACGATAGAGTTCGCGGTTCTTCTTCAGCACGCGAGAAGCCGCGGACTCGAAGTCATCTGCGTCGGCGCTGACCAAGTCCGCCACGGCAGCCAGTGCAAGCGCCTCAGC
>JAEUMW010000009.1 GCA_016791345.1 Betaproteobacteria bacterium
GGATATCCGGACGGAACCTGGCCGGGCGCCCGGTAGGGAATGGTCTCTTCAGACCACGCCGGCGCCGCCGTGCAGGCGCCGAGGAGCCACCAGAGGATGGCACGCCGGTTCATGGCCGGGTCGGCACCAGCAGCACCGGAATCCCGGCCATCGAGGCGACTTCGTGCGTCACCGAGCCGAACAGCCGGCCGAGCAGCGAACTGGTCTGATGGGATCCGAGCACGATCAGATCCGCGCTCACGCGGTGCGCCTCGTCGAGCACCAGTTGCGCCGCGTCGTCGCCCTCGCGCACGACGACCTCCGACACGACATTGTCGAACACGCGATCAGGATGAGCCGCGCGCGCTTCGGCAATCAGCGCGTCGATGCAGCTTCGCACGCGCTCGGCACGCTCCTGGTGATAGCGTTCGAGCGCCTCCGCCGGGACGTGGCTGTCGACCTCCACCACCGACTTCTCGCGCTCGTCATCGATCACGCTGACGACATGAAGTCGCGCGTGCAGTTGACCGGCAAGGGGGATGGCGCGGTCGAGCACGGCACCTTCGGTGTCCTCCGGGCTCACCGCGCAAAGCAGGTTGCGCACGTCGGCGCTCATCTCGTCATCCCCGCCTACGGCGCCCGGCCTACCAGCGGCACGACGCCGGTAAGAAGCGCAGCCGCCAGCATCACGAGCGAGGCGGAAATCGACCAGAACAGCGTATAGCGCTGGTGATCTCCGAATTCGATCTCCGACAGTCCCACCAGCAGGTAGGTCGACGCCACCAGCGGACTCAGCAGATGCACGGGCTGCCCCACGATGGAGGCGCGCGCGATCTCGGCGGCACTGATGCCGTAGACCGCGCCGGCCTTGGCGAGGATCGGCACCACGCCGAAGTAGAACGCATCGTTCGAGATGAAGAAGGTGAAAGGGATGCTCAGCAATCCCGTCACCGTCGCGAGATAAGGCCCCATCCAGTCGGGAATGACCGCGATCACGCTGGTGGCGATGGCATCGACCATCTTGGTCCCGGCGAGGATGCCGACGAAGATGCCGGCCGCAAAGATGAGCGAAACCACGGGCAGCACGTTGACCGCGTGCGCAGCAATGCGCTCCTTCTGCTCGTTCAGGGACGGATAGTTGATCATGATCGCGATCGCGAAGGCGATCATGAAAAGCACCGGCAGGGGCAATGCGCCGAGCACCAGCAGGGTGAGCAGGCAAAGCGTGAGCAGCAGGTTCACCCACAGGAGCCTGGGCCGCGCCAGATTCGGATCGGCGCCTTCACCCGTCCCACCCACTGCGCCTGCCGACACCATGGCAACGTCAAGGGCGCCGATGCGCCGGCGCTCGCGCGTGCCGAGCAGATACGCCACGAACAGCACCCAGCATATGGTCAGCACCATTGCCGGGATCATCGGCACGAACACCGCCCCCGGATCGACGCCGAGCGCGCTCGCGGTGCGGGCCGTCGGGCCGCCCCACGGCAGGATGTTGAACACGCCGCCCGCGAGCATGATGACGCAGGCCAATACCAGCCGACTGATGCCGAAGCGCTTGTAGAGCGGCAGCATCGCCGACACCGTCAGCATGTAGGTGGTCGCCCCGTCACCGTCGAGCGAGACGAGCATGGCGAGCACCGTGGTCCCGACCACGATCTTCATGGGATCGCCGTGCACCACGCGCACGATCGCGCGCACCAGCGGATCGAAGAGGCCGACGTCGATCATGATGCCGAAATAGAGAATGGCGAAGGTCAGCATCACTCCGGTCGGCGCCAGGTTCTTGATGCCGGTGAGCATCATCGATCCGAGCTCCTTGCCGAAGCCGCCGACCAGACCGAACGCGATCGGCACCAGGATGAGGGCGACCAGCGCCGGCAGGCGCTTGGTCATGATCAGGAACATGAAGACCGTGATCATCGCGTAGGCCAGGATCGTCAGCATGCCGCACGTCTCCTCTCTCCTTTTCCCGCTTTTCCGGCCTGCGTTCGTGCAGTCGGGCAATCGCGCGAACGCGAACGACAATCGCGGCGCAGTGTAGCAGAGCGCCCTGCCGGAGCAACCGCGGCAGCGGGCACGCCGATCACGGCGGATCGCCGCGATTCCAGTCCAGGATCTGTTTCTCCATCTCCTCCCATGATGCGAATCGGCTTCGGTCGTAGCAGCCAAGCGGACTCGTGCCCGTCCTCCCGACACACTTGTTGCAGTGCGAGCACGGCTTCTCCGGCGCATTCCTGCCGCGCTCGAAGTCGTGCACCAGGTCGGGGTTCGCGATGAGCGCCCGCGCCATGGAAACCATGTCGCAGTCACCCGCGTCGAGCGCCTGCTCGATGAGATCCCGCTCCTGAAACCCGCCGTTCGCGATCACCGTCATCCCCGGCAACGCCTGCTTGAAAGCGCGCGCGAAGTCGAGATTGGCGGCGGACCGGAAGCGCCAGCCGATGCCCAGCAGCCAGCGCCAGAGAAACGCCGGCGGAACGTGCAGCAGCGCAGCGCGGATCGCCGCCTTGCCGGAGAGATGCCGCACCGAGTCGAAGAACATGCGCACTTCGTCGAACGGGAACGCTCCGGGCACGTCGCGCGGGTTCGGGAACCCATACCCTGACACGACATGCAGATAGTCGACGCCGAGGGCCTGCAAGCGCCTGCCGTATTCCAGCATCTGCGGCAGATCGTTCCCCATCCAGCGCGCTCGCGACAGGAACGGCGACGGCAGGCGCGCGAGCGCCAAGGCGAGCGGACTGTAGTTGAAGTCGGCGCCCGACAGCCGGATGCCGAACAGATAATCCGCTCCGACGGCCCGGCGAATCTCGCGGACGATTTCCTCCAGAAAGTGGAAGCGGCGGTCCGCATCCCCCCCCCACTCGTCGTCTCTGCAGTTGATTCCGGGATTCAGGAACTGGTGAATGAGATAACCCTTGGTCGCCGTCACCTCCACGCCGTCGGCGCCCGCTTCGCGCACGCGCCGCGCGGCGGCGGCGTACTCGGCGATCGAGCGCTCGATGTCCGCGGCGCTCATCGACCGCCGCGTGCTGCCGTAGCCGAAGGCGAGATCGAAGCCGGCGGACGAGCTGACGGTGTCCTGCTCCTGCGGGAAGAGACTGGAATACGTCGCATAGCCGGGGTCGCCGATCTGCATGATGAACCTGCAGTCGTTGCCATGCTTTATCTGCGGGATGTACTTCTTCAGATACGGTACATAGTGATCCTCAGCGATCGAGGGATACTGAAAGGGCGACAGCCGCCAGCGGTTGACGTGAAAGGTGGTGGAGATGACGGCGCCGACCCCCGCGTCCGCGAATCGCTTCTCGAAGTTCTTCCACACGTCGGTGACGGTGCCATCGTAATTGCAGCAGCGCCCGCCGACCGAGGACCGCAGAATGCGCTTGCGGAATTCGACCCGGTTGATCGTGAGCGACTGGAAGATGATGCTGCCCGACATGCGTCCGGACCGTTACTCGCCCTGCCCCATCCCCAGCAGCAGCGTCGCGGCGTCGCGCAGGTCGGCCGACTCGAACCCCTCGCTGAACCAGCCGCGGATCTGTGCCAGCGTCTGCGCGGCGCGCGCGGTTTCGCCGCGGCGATCGAGGAGCCGCGCCAGGCTCATCGTTGCGCGCAGCTCCAGCGAACGCGCCCCCTGCCCGCGCGCGACCTCGACCGCCCGCTGCAGGCACGCCGCACCCTCCTCGTCGTGCGCCTGGGCAAGGCGCAGTTCGCCGCGCAGGCGCCACAGCTCCGCCTCCCAGTGGTGTTCACCGTTTCGCTCCATGGCCTGGAACGCAGCGCCCACGGTTGCGAGTCCCTCCTCCACCCGCCCGAGCCGCGCGTAGCCCGATGCGACGATCGACATCGCCCATGGCAGGCCGACACCCGCTTCCTGCGTGCGGAATTCCGCGAACGCGCGCTGCACCTGCTCGATGGCGGCAGCGCACTGATCTCTGGCGATGAGTTCCTGCGCCTTCAACACGCGGGCGCAGCTTTCCAGGTAGCCCAGGCCGTGCTCACCCGCGAGCGTGAAGAGTTCGTGCAGCAGTCGGCCGGCAGCGGTGTACTCGCCGCAGCACGCGCGTGTCGTGCAGGCGAAGAACAACGCCATCCCGAGCGCGAACGGCTGCCCGAGCGCCCGTGCGGCACGCACGGCCCGGTCGCCCATGTCCACGCCACGTTCGGGGTACCCCAGCACCCAGAGCACCCAGCTCAGGTGACACATGGCGTTCACACCCGGGTCGATCTGCACGGCGAGCGCCTTCGCTTTCTGTGCGGTGGGGTCATAGAGCGCGATCGCATCCTCCAGCGCGCGGCGGGCGGTCTCGAACTCGCCCTGCCACGACGACATGCAGCCGAGCATCCAGTAGCCGAGCATCTGCGCCCCGGCGTCGCCGAGACGCTGTCCCAGGGCGACCACGTGCTCGCCTTGCTCACGCGCCACCGCCAGCGCGCCACGCGCGTAGAAGCACGAGAACAACCCCCGCCGCACCTCGATGAGACGCGGAACGTCGTCGAGGCGCTCGCTCAGCACGAGCGCCTCGTCGAAGCACCGCTCCACTTCGGACGCCGCAAACCCCTTCGCGGCACGATAGGCCGCACCTTGCAGGATGAGGAGGTCGAGTTCGAGGCGCTGCCGGTCGCTGCCGTCGGCGAGGGCGCCGACCAGTTCCAGCCCCTTCGCCGAATGCCGCAGTGCCTCGACGTGTGCCGCGCGATCGAGGGCACGCAGCGCGCCTGCCGCCCAATACTTCGCCGCCGGCAGCACCTGGCCGGCCTGCGTGTAAT
The DNA here is from genome assembly GCA_016791345.1 of Betaproteobacteria bacterium. Lineage (NCBI taxonomy): Bacteria > Pseudomonadati > Pseudomonadota > Betaproteobacteria > Betaproteobacteria bacterium. Next base: position 4,753 of record JAEUMW010000009.1, read on the forward strand.
GGTGCGCGACGACTTCCGGCTCGGCGCGGACCCGCTCCGGCTGGGAGGCCTCGATGATCTCGGCAACACGCCGATGCAGGTCCTGCCGCTTGCTGCGCAGCAGGCTCGCGTACGCGGCATCCTGTACCAGCGCGTGCTTGAAGACGAACGCTGCCGGCTGGACACCGCCCGACACGACCTCCGACGAGATCAATCGATCGAGCGCCTCGCCCAGTTCGCGTTCGCCCAGCGTCGACAGCGCCGCCACCATCTCGCGCGGGAATTCGCGGCCGACGACTGCGCCGATCTGTGCGACCTCCTTCGCCTCACCCAGCCGGTCCAGCCGCGCCATCAGCGAATCGTGCAGCGTCGACGGCACCTCGGAGTGCAGCAGACGCGACGACACATCGAGATTGCGCACCGCATCGGACGTGGACACCGTTTTCGTGAACTCCTCGATGAAGAGCGGCACCCCGTCGGTCTTGATGACGATGTGCTCGATCACGTCGCCGGGCAGCCTGGCGGCTCCGGGCAGCCGTCGCACCATGTGCACCGACTGCGCGCGGCTCAGCCGATCCAGCGCGAGCGCGCCGGTGTGCGGCAGGCCGAGCCACGTGAAAGTCCCCGCCGTTCTGCAGGTGATCACGGCCAGCACAGGCAGCCCGCGCGCACTCTCCACCAGCAGGTCGAGAAGCTCGCTCGAAGTCGGGTCGATCCAGTGTGCGTCCTCGAACAACAGCAGGACGGGGGCGCGCAGCGCCGATTCCCGCAAGCGCTCGAAGAGCGCCGCCAGCGTCTTCTGCTTCTGCTGCACCGGCGGCAGCTGCGCCGCCTCCTCACCCGTGCCGGCGGGCACGAACAAGAGCGCGGCGAGCAGCGGGACCGACTGTCGCACCTCCGCACCCGCGTCTGCCAGCAGCAATTCCAGCTTGGCGAGCTTGCGCTCGGCGCTGTCCGCCCGATCGATGCCGGCAGCGCGCTCGAGTTCCTGAATGAACGGATGGAGCGCGCTGTTCGTGTGGTAGGCGGAGCACTGAAAGCGCAGTACGCCGTGCGGCACATCGGCAATACGCTCGACGAGCATCTCGGCAAGGCGCGACTTGCCGATGCCTGCCTCTCCCGTCACCAGCACGACCTGACCCTGGCCGGCCGCCGCGAGCCGCCACTTGTCGACCAGGAGATCGATCTCCTCCGCGCGGCCCACGAACGGCGTGAGACGCCGCGTCCGTGCGGCATCGAAGCGGCTGGCCGCCGTGCTCGAACGCAGCACGCGCCATGCATGCAGCGGCCGGTCGAAACCCTTCAGCTTGTGCACGCCTTCGTCGGTGTAGTCGAAGCGTCCGCCCGCCAGGTCGTGCGTGGCCTGCGCCACGAGCACTGCACCCGGCGGCGCGATGGACTGCAGCCGCGCAGCGAGATTCGGCGTTTCGCCCACCGCTGCGGCTTCCTCTGACGCGCCCTCGCCGATCAGGTCGCCGACCACCACCAGTCCGGTCGCGATGCCCACCCGTACTTGCAAACGCACACCGTGCGGCGGGACGCCGGGCGCACCGCACTGCTCCAGGGCGTCGACGATTTCGAGACCGGCGTGAATCGCCCGCGCGGCGTCGTCTTCGTGCGCATGCGGATAGCCGAAATAGGTGAGGATGCCGTCGCCCATGTAGCGGGCGACGAAACCGCCGAAGCGCCCGACGGCCTGGCGTGTGGTCTCCTGGTAGCCGCAGATGACGTCCCGCAGGTCTTCCGGATCGAGCTCGCGCGATAACGCGGTCGACCCGACCAGATCGCAGTACATCACGGTGAGGTGACGGCGCTCGGGTATGGCGTGCGCGCGCGCGCGCGCTGGATCGTCGACGAGCGCGAGACCGCAATTGCCGCAGAAGCGCTCACCCGGCTCGTTCGCCGCTCCGCACGCGGCGCAGGCGACGGGCAGCGGGGCGCCGCACTGCGCGCAGAAGCGTCTTCCCTCACGATTCCCCGTGTGACAGCGGGGACACTCCATGCCTCTGCCCCCTCCTGTGGAGCATCCTGCGGCGACGCAACGGGCACACCCCGCGCGACGGCGCACGCCGTGCGCGGCCAAGTGCGGAGACCGTGCATTGCCATGGTTACGCGAGCGGTCTAGTGTACGCTGTCTCCGGTGCGATGCACGCCATCGAACCACAACGACATCGGGAGGGCGCTCGCTTGTCCTCGACCGAGGTGCCGTCAGCGGATCGCCTCGTCAACTTCGGTGGCAATCACACCTGGTCCGCGCATTGCCGCCGTCCGCGCGATGACGCCGAAGTGCTCGACATTCTCATGCGCCATCGTGCGGAGCACGTCCGTGCGGTCGGATCGCTCCATTCGTGGAGCGGTGTCGCGCTGACTCCGGGCGTTACCCTCGACATGAGCCTCTTCGACGACGTCCGCTACAGCGCGGGCGCCGGCGTCGTACACGCGGGCGCCGGCTGTACGCTGCAAGCGGTGCTCGATCACCTGCACGCTGGCACCGACCGCACCCTGCCGACCCTGGGCGTCATCAAGCGACAGACCATGGCCGGCGTGATCTCGACGGCCACCCACGGCTCCGGCCGGCCAAGCCTCTCGCATTTCGTCACGGCCGTTCGCGTCGCCACCTATGACGCAGACGGTCTGCCCACGATCGTCGAGCATCGGGACGGTAACGGCCTGCGCGCCGCCCGCTGCAGCCTCGGGTGCATGGGGGTGATTCTGTCCGTCACGATGCGCACCGTTCCCGCATACCGTGTGCGCGAGACGATACGACACCTGAGCCGAATCGAGGATGCCCTCGCGCTGTGTCGGAATCACTCGCTCACGCAGTTCGCGCTGTTTCCTCACGGCTGGGATGTCGTCGCATGGGAGCGCGATGCGCTTCCCGGCGACGGTCCCGGCACCGGCTGGTTGAAAGGACGCGTCTTTCGCATCTTCAACCGGATCGGCATCGACTTCCTGTCTCACGCCCTGCTCAAGCTGTGCATTCTCCTCGGCCCGTGGGCAACGACAGCCCTGATGAAGCTGCTGCCGCGTCTGCTGATCGCCGATGTCGCCCGCATCGACGAGGCCGAACACGTGCTGACGATGCGCCACGACCTCTTCCGGCACGAGGAGATGGAGATGTTCGTGCCGGAGTCGAAAGCGGCAGCGGCCGCCGAGCTGTTGCGCGCGGGGATCGAGGTCTTCGCAGGCGCCGCCGCCGCGATACCCGCGGACCTCGAGCGAGAGCTGCGGGAAGCCGGGCTCTTCGAAGACTTGATGCGAGATCATGGCAGCTACGTGCATCACTATCCGATGCTGTTTCGCCGCGTGCTGCCGGACGACACGCTCATCTCGATGACTTCGTCCTCGACCGAAGCGTGGCTCTCGTTCTCTCTCTTCACCTACCTCGGCCCGCACCGTCGGCAGGCGTACTACGGCATGTGTCGCTGGTTCGCCCGCGCTGCTCACGCCCTGCTCGGCGCGCGGC
>JAEUMW010000010.1 GCA_016791345.1 Betaproteobacteria bacterium
AAGTTTCAGGAAGAAGGGCTTATCAGCGTCCAGAACAAGTACATCGAATTCAGGGACGCGGTCGGCCTCAAGGCGGTGATCGGCCAGCAGCACCGCTGCCAGGGCAGCTAGCTAGCAGCTGGCGCTCAGAATTTGTAGAAGACCCGGTTGAGATAGTCGACCACCGCGGCACGGTCTTCCGGCGTCCAGCCGAGTTTCTGATTGGCCTGCCAGCGATCGACCTGCTGCGCAAGCTCTCCCAGGTTCCGCACGATGGGATCGCGTCGCGTGTGTGCCTGGCAGGTGTGGCAGGAGACACAGTGATTGTCGTACAGCGCCTCGCCGCGGGAAACGCTGGGCGCCGCAGCGGAACCTGTCGAGCAGACGAGCAGAGCCGCCGCGACCACTAAACACAATGGCATTTTCAGATCAGTCGCAACAACCATCCGCGTCTTCGCGCTTCGGGCAACCGGGTGGACGCTCTACGGAAGGAAGCGGACAGCGGTTGATCTCGAAGGGCGATCGCTGCAAGAAGCACGTCAACGCGCTCGAGCCAGCTGCGAACGCCCAGAACAGGAAGAACCCGATCGAGTAGATCGCGGTTCGCCCGAGACCGAAAGGGCGCCCGAAAAGGCCGATATCCTCCGGGTCCACCAGTGAGAAAAAGATCATCGTCATCAGCCCGCCGACGATGAAAGCAGGCCACAACACCCAGATGAGCCTGCGCTCCGTGGTGTTGTCCCGTCCTTCCGATGGCGCGGCGCTGCTCACTTGCCCTCTTCTTCGATCCGTTTGCTGATGAAACGATAAAAGCCGTAGCCGATGGCGATCACGCCCACGATGGTGAACAGGCTTGCCAAGCCAACGGCACTACCGAACAGCTCGTTCCAGGCCATTTCCTGTTTTCCCCCGACCGCTGTGTGCAACTTACAGGGACTGCGGCATCAAGATCGCTTCTGCATCCCGTGGTACGAACATCTCGCCCATCAGACGCCATGTCTGCGGGGCATCTTCCAGGCTCAGCAGCCAGCGACCGTCGCGCAACGGTGAGAGCGCACCATCGTAGATCCCAGCGCCGGTTCTGCGCAGCGTCACCGACTGGTCGGCCCCGGCTCGGGTCGGGTGCAGCACGCGCAGCGCAAGGACGTCCGGCAACGGGTCCGATGCTTCGCTCCGGAGATAGACTCTGACACGCTGATTGTCGAAATTCCACAGCACGTTGGCACGCAGGCCGAGCAGCGCGGCCGCCTGCTCGCGGTGGATGACCTGATTGATCGCGAGCCCCTGCTTGTAATAGTCATCCGCTACCAGTCCATCGTCGCTCCTGATGGCAAGCCAGACGGTGATGGCGCCGGCCACGACGACGGTGAACGGCCCGGCGGCGAGGAGCCAGGGCCACGGCTCCCGGTACCAGGCGCGGGCTGCGACCGACTGTCTCATGGCGCTCGCACGTAGAAGCTCGAGTTCGAGCTGGCACTGAGCCGCTCATTGTCGACTGCGCGCACCTCGAAGTCGATGCGGTGTGAACCGGCCGCAACGGCGGCTGGATCGACCTGCACGCTGACCGGCACGATGAGCGACGCGGCCCCAGCCACGGTGACGACGGGCGGATCAGCGACCAGCCGCACACCCGGCAAGCCCTGCACCGACATCGCAAACTGGTGCCCGGACTCGGCGGTGTTCATGATCTGCAGGCGGTAGACGTTCTCGATCCAGCCATCGCTCGTCTCGCGCACGAGATTGGCACGGTCCTTCAGCACGTTCAGCTTGACCGGTACGCGCATGGCGAGCGCTACCGCCATCGCCGCGACCACCGCCGCGAGGATCGCCGAGTAGATGAGCACCCTTGGCCGCAGCAGGTGTGAGGTGGCCCGGCGCAGGGGGGTGGCCTCCTCGGCGTGCTTTCCCTGCATCGCGTTCTCGGTGGAGTAACGGATCAGGCCGGGCGGGTACCCCATCTTGTCCATGACCTGATCGCAACCGTCGATGCACGCCCCGCACGCGATGCACTCGTATTGCAGCCCCTTGCGGATGTCGATGCCGGTCGGACAGACCTGCACGCAGATCTGGCAGTCGATGCAGTCGCCGAGCCCCTTGGCGCGATAATCGACGTTCTTGGGACGCGATCCCCGCGGCTCGCCGCGGGCCGGATCGTAGGTGATGATCAGCGTATCGGGGTCGAACATCACGCCCTGGAAGCGGGCGTAAGGGCACATGTACTTGCACACCTGCTCGCGCATCCAGCCCGCATTGCCATAGGTGGCAAAACCGTAGAAGAGCACCCAGAACCATTCCCACGGCCCCAGGTTGAAGCTCACGAACTGACTGAGCAGACTGCGGATCGGGGTGAAATAGCCGACGAAGGTGAGGCCCGTCCACAGGGAGACGGCAATCCAGATCCCGTGCTTGGTGCTCTTGATGCCGAGCTTGCGCGCGCTCCAGGGCTCGCGGTCGAGCTTCATGCGCTTCATGTGATCGCCCTCGACGTGCTGCTCGATCCACATGAAAAGCTCGGTATACACGGTTTGCGGGCACGCATAGCCACACCACAGGCGCCCTGCCACCGCGGTGAACAGGAACAGCGCCAGCGCCGAAATGATGAGCAGGCCGGCAAGGAAGATGAAGTCCTGCGGCCATAGCACCAGCTCGAAGATATAGAAGCGCCGCGCGCCCAGGTCGAAGAGCACGGCTTGGCGACCGTTCCACGTGAGCCACGGCAGGCCGTAGAAGATCACCTGCGTGAAGATGACCAGACCCCAGCGCCACTTGGCGAAGAGTCCGTGCACGGCACGCGGATAGATGGTCTTGCGGACTTCGAAAAGGTCGAGCTCGACCGAGTTCGGTTCGACTCCCGGACTCGGTACCTTGGGCAGCGGGCTGCTCACTCCCGCACCGCCCCCGGGCGGCCCGGCGCGGCCGCCCAACCCTCACACAACCCTGTCACAGGCATCACGCCCCTCTCTATTTCTTCTGCTGAGACAGTGAGTAAACGTAAGCGGCCAGAATGTGTACCTTCGTTTCCCCGAGCAGATCCTTCCACGGCGGCATCTGATTGTTGCGGCCCTTGGCAATGGTCTCGGAGATCGTCGCGAGCGATCCACCATAAAGCCAGACGTTGTCGGTCAGATTCGGCGCCCCTAGCGCTGGGTTGCCCTTGCCGTCAGGCCCATGGCACGCGGCACAGACCGCGAACTTCTCCTTTCCCTCCGCTGCGAGCACCGGGTCGAACGGCTTTTGTCCGGAGATCTCTCGCACGTAGTTCGCAAGCGCCTTGACCCCCTCCGCCCCGCCGACCGCGTCGATCATCGGTGGCATGACCCCGACGCGACCGTCCATGATCGTGGTCCGAATCGCCTCGGGTGTCCCGCCGTACAGCCAGTCGCCGTCGGTAAGATTGGGGAAGCCCCTGGCGCCGCGGCCGTCGGAGCCATGGCATTGATAACAATAGGCCAGGAACAGCCGCTGCCCCATCTCGCGTGCCTCGGGGTTCTCGGCCAGCGCTGGAATGTCCATCTTGGCAAACTTCTCGTAGATCGGATCGTATTCCTTCGCGGCGAGTTGCTGTTCCCGCTCGTACTGACTCACCGAGGTCCAGCCGAGGAGTCCGGGGAACGAGCCGAGCCCGGGATAGAGGAGCAGATAGACCAGGCTGAAGACGACCGTGATATAGAAGAGGTAGGTCCACCACATCGGCAGCGGGTTGTTCCATTCCTGCAGGCCGTCCCAGGCGTGACCGGTCGTGGTGAGCTGCTCGCCCGCGACGCGCTTCTTGCCGCCGGTCATCTTCAGGAAGACCGCGCACCCGATCACGCTCACGAGCGTGACGATCGCGATGTAGGGGCTCCAGAATCCACTCGTGAAGTCGCTCATCTTTTCCTACGCTCCATGTTCTTTTGAGGTATTCCGGGATTTGCCGGCCGCCATCGATTCGTCTTCGTCGAAGGGCAGCCGTGCGGCCTCGTCGAAGGCACGCTTGCGCCTGCCGCTGAAAGCCCAGAAGACGATGCCGAGGAACACGACGAACAGGATTACCGTCAGGACCGACCGGATGTCGTTCATGTCCATCATCTACCTCGCGGACTTGAGCGAAGTGCCGAGCACCTGCAAATAGGCGACCACCGCCTCCACTTCGCTCTTGCCGGCAACCGCAGCAGTGGCACCGGCGATGTCCTCGTCGCTGTACGGCACACCGAGCGTGCGCAGCGCTTTCAGCTTGAGCGGCGTCTCCCTGCCGTCGAGCACCGCGTGCTGCAGCCAGGGATAGGCCGGCATGTTGGATTCGGGCACGACATCGCGCGGCTGATTCAGGTGAACGCGGTGCCACTCGTCCGAGTAGCGCCCACCGACGCGCGCGAGATCCGGACCGGTGCGCTTGCTGCCCCACAGGAACGGACGGTCGTACACCGACTCACCCGCCACGGAGAAGTGGCCGTAGCGCTCGGTCTCCGCCCGGAACGGGCGGATCATCTGCGAATGGCACGTCGAGCATCCCTCCCGGATGTAGATGTCGCGCCCCTCGAGCTGCAGCGGGGTGTACGGCTTCAGGCCCGCCACCGGCTCGATCTGCGACTTCTGGAAGAAGAGGGGCACGATCTCGACCAGACCGCCGACGGCTACCGTGAGGACGGTCAGCACGATCATGAGGCCCGTGTTGCGCTCGATCTTTTCGTGCCAGTTGAGTCCAGACATATCAATCGCTCCTTTCGAGTCAGGCGTGGGCGCCGGCAGGGGCGGGAATCTGCGCGTCCACCGCCTTGTGGCCGGCGATCGTCTTGAGGACGTTAAAGACCATGATCAACATGCCGCTCAGGAACAGGACACCGCCCAGGAGGCGGATGCCGTAAAACGGGTATGTCGCCTTCACGGCCTCGACGAAGCTGTACGTGAGCGTCCCGTCCGGGTTCACCGCGCGCCACATGAGACCCTGCGTCACGCCGGCGATCCACATCGCCGCGATGTACAGCACGACACCGATGGTGGCGACCCAGAAGTGCAGCGTGATGAGCTTGACGCTGTACATCTCGGTGCGGCCGAAGAGCCGTGGGATCAGGTAATAGATGCTGCCGATGGTGATGAACGCGACCCAGCCGAGCGCGCCCGAGTGCACGTGGCCGATCGTCCAGTCCGTGTAGTGCGACAGTGCATTCACCGTCTTCACCCCCATCATCGGGCCTTCGAAGGTCGACATGCCGTAGAACGACAGCGACACGATCAGGAACTTGAGGATCGGGTCATCGCGCAGCTTGTGCCAGGCACCCGACAGCGTCATGATGCCGTTGATCATGCCGCCCCAGGACGGCGCGAGCAGGATCAGGGAGAAGATCATGCCGAGCGACTGCGTCCAGTCCGGCAGGGCGGTGTAGTGCAGGTGGTGCGGGCCGGCCCACATGTAGGTGAAGATGAGCGCCCAGAAGTGGACCACCGAGAGCCGGTAGGAATAGACCGGGCGCCCCGCCTGCTTCGGCACGAAGTAGTACATCATGCCGAGGAAGCCCGCCGTCAGGAAGAAGCCGACGGCATTGTGCCCGTACCACCACTGCACCATCGCATCCTGCGAGCCCGCGTAGGCCGAATAGGATTTCCAGCTCGACAGGGCGATCGGCAGCTCGGCGCTGTTCACGATGTGCAGCAGCGCGATGGTCAGGATGTAGCCCCCAAAGAACCAGTTGGCGACGTAGATGTGCGGCGTCTTGCGCTTGATAATGGTGCCGAAGAACACGATGGCGTAGGCCACCCACACGATAGCGATGAAGACGTCGAGCGGCCACTCGAGCTCTGCGTATTCCTTCGACGTCGTGTACCCGAGCGGCAACGTGATCGCGGCGAGCACGATGATCGCCGTCCAGCCCCAGAACGTGAAAGCCGCGAGCCGGTCGCTGAAGAGGCGTACGTGACATGTGCGCTGCACCACGTAATAGGAAGTCGCGAACAGGCCCGAGCCGCCGAACGCGAAGATCACGGCGTTCGTGTGCAACGGTCTGAGCCGCCCATAGGACAGCCACGGTATGCCGTAGGTTAGATCCGGCCAGATGAGCTGGGCGGCGGCGATGACGCCGACCAGCATGCCGACGATGCCCCACACGACGGTCATGATGGCAAACTGCCGAACCACGGTGTAGTTGTAGGTATTCGCCTGCGAACTCATGTTCCACGTCTCCTTGACGTTCTGAAGATTTTCTGCTTCGAGGGCGCAAGCACCCGCGGCGGACACAACCCGGAGCCCATCTCGGGATACGGTAAGTGACTATCTCTGATCCAGATCAATACACCGCCCAGGACCGACTGTCGCACCCGGGCTGTCGTCGTCCATCAGGATCCGGTGCGCAGGGCCCTCGAGATCATCGAACTGCCCGCTCTTCAATGCGTACCAGAACACCGCCGCAATCGCAAAGACCAGCGTCACGGACAACGGGATGAGCAGGTAGAGAATTTCCATGCGCTAGCCGGCCCGCGCTGCGAGAGGCCGACATGCCGGGCCGTCGCCAGCCGCCGCACAGGAAATGTCCCGCTCCGGACGTGCGAGGCGCAGCGCGTTCAACACCACGGCGAGCGAGCTCGCCGACATGCCGAGACCGGCCATCCATGGCGTCACATGTCCGGCGATCGCAAGCGGCAGCGCCACGACGTTGTACGCGGCGGCCCAGAGCAGATTCTCGCGAATAATCCGCCGTGTCCGGCCGGCGACGCGGAAAGCCGTGGCGAGATGTTCGAGGCGGTTCGACAGCAGGATCATGTCGCTCGTCCCCTGCGCCACGGGCGTGCCACCGCCCATGGCGATCGATACCGCTGCACCGCCCAGCACCGGCGCGTCGTTCACGCCGTCACCGATCATCGCGACGATCGCACCGCGCGCCTGCAACGCCTGCACATATTCGAGCTTGCGCGCCGGAGTGACTTCCGCGACCACCTCGCGGATGCCCACACTCGCGGCGATCTCGCGCGCGGCGGCGGCGCGGTCGCCCGACAGCAGCACCACGGTGCGGCCGGAGGCGGCAAGCGATTGCACCAGCGCTCGTGCGCCTGCGCGTACCGTATCGGTCAGCCGAAACAGCGCGAGCCACCCGTCTCGGTCGCCCAAGCCGACCAGGGTCGCACCGTCGCCTGCAAGCGCAACGGGTAACGGCCCCGCCAACGCCGCAACGAAGTCCGGGGCGCCCAGGCGCAGCAATCGGCCATCCACCGTTCCCTCGATCCCCGCGCCGGGCAGGTTGTGCACGTCATCCGCCGTGACCGCGTCAGTCTGTGCGTGCTGCGCGGCGCGCCGCATGGCGCTGGCAACCGGATGCTCGGAGCCCCACTCGAGCGCTGCGGCGAGGCGCAGCGCGTCGCGCTCCGTGGCATCGCCGAGGACCTCGACGCCCGTCAACTCGAGCCGGCCATGCGTCAGGGTGCCGGTCTTGTCGAAGATGACGTGGGTCGCACGCGACAGCGTTTCGAGCGCATGCCCGCGCGTCACCACCACACCGAGCCGGGTGAGCGCCCCGGTGGCCGCCGTGAGAGCGGCCGGCGTTGCCAGCGACAGCGCACAGGGACAGCTTACGACCAGCACCGAGACCGTGACCCAGAGCGCCCGCCCGGGATCGATCATGCCCCATGCAGCCGCAGTGGCAGCGGCAACCGCCAGCAGCACGGCGACGAACACGCGCGCGGTACGGTCGGCGAGCTGCGCCAGTGCGGGTTTGTCGCTCGCGGCGCGATCCAGCAGACGCAGAATGCCGGCAACGACGGTCTCCGTGCCGACACGGGTCACCCGCATCACCACCGGGCTCGTCACGTTCACGGCACCGCCGGTAAGCGCAGCGCCGCGCACCTTGAGGACCGGCCGACTCTCGCCGGTAAGGAGCGAATCGTCCACCTCGGTGGCCCCTTCGACGATCTCGCCGTCGGCGGGGATCGAATCTCCCGGCTTCACCAGCACGCAATCGCCGGGCTTGAGCATCGAGACCGCGATGCGTTCGGTTGCGCGCGTGCGCGGAAAACCCGTGAGACGCGCGGCAAACGCCGGCATCAGCTTGAGCAGTTCTTCGGCCGCGCGCCCAGCGCTGGCGCGCGCGCTCATCTCGAGAAAGCGCCCGCCGAGCAGCAGGAAGACGAACATGGTGATTGAATCGAAATAGACTTCGCCGCCGCCGCGCAACGTGGCGACGACGCTCGCGACGAAGGCGACCGCCACACCGAGTGCCACCGGCACGTCCATGCCGACGCGACGCTGTTGGAGGTCGCGCCATGCCGCCGCAAAGAAGGGTGCAGCCGAGTAGAAGACGACGGGTGTGGTCAGGATCAGACTCGCCCAGCGCATCAGGCTCTCGATGTCGGGGCTCATGTCGCCATCGGCGACGTACGCCGGATACGCGTACATCATTACCTGCATCATGCCGAGGGCGGCGACGAAGAGGCGCCACAGCGCCGTCTTCCGCTCGCGTTGGGCAACCTCGTCGAAGCGCGCGGTATCGAAAGGATGCGCGGTGTAGCCGATATCAGCGACCGCCTTGAGGATGTCGGAGAGCCTGAGACGACGCTCGTCCCAGCGCACGTAGGCACGGCGCGTGGCGTAGTTGATCGCTACCGAGACGACGCCGGGCATTCGGCCAATGTGCTGTTCGTTCAACCAGACGCAGGCGGCACACGCGATGCCCTCGAGGATGAGGGCAGCCTCGCGCACGTGCGGCGCGGCCTCGCGCACGAAGCTCTGCTGGACCGCGGGATCATCGTAGAGCCGCAGTTCGTCGAGAAACGCGGGCACGGCTT
>JAEUMW010000011.1 GCA_016791345.1 Betaproteobacteria bacterium
TGCTCCAGCGCGTAATGCGCGGCGCTGACCAGATGGCGCGGCGGCAGGTCGGTCGCGCGCCCTTCCGCGAGCAGGCGCGCGCCTTCGCGGATGGCCTCCTCGTCCTCGGCGCGGAACGGAATGATGTCCGCGAGCGCGCGCTGCGCGAGGTTGCGGCGCGTCTGGAACGCGATCTCGTCGACCACCATCGGAATTACGCGCGGAGCGCTCGCCATCAGAGGCGGCGGAATCCGATGGCCGGTGCGCGCGCGATAGAGCCCTTGCCACACGCGCAGCAACCGCGTGGCCGGCCGCGGGAAGCCCATGCGGCGCATCATCTCGGCGAGCAGGTACACGCGCAGGTACGCCGTGGGATGCGCGCCGCCGGGCCGGTACGTCATTGTGCGCGGCTGCGGATGCGCCAGGAAATCAGCCATGCCCCAGGCCGCCGCCGGCCCACCGAGCAGGATCGCGGCGAGGTCGGCGAAGATCTCCTTGTGCCAGCGGCCGTACACTGTCGCGAGGAACGGATCGCGCGCCGATCCCATCACGCGCCGCAGCACCGCCTGCCGATTCTCCTGCCAGATGCCGAGATCGGCCTGGAGGTTGTGCGCAACTTCATGCAGGAACACCGACTGCCACGGCTGGTCCCGATCCCATGGAATCCTGATGAGCGGGAACGGATTCGGCTCGCCGAGCAGGCGCGAGAGCGAGACCCCGCGGCGCATGGTTGCAGGCGAGTAGCCGTGCTCCATGTAGCACACGGGCTTCAGCAAGGGGCCGGTGAAGATGCGCGGTGCCGCCTGCCGGATGGCGCGATAGCAGTCCTCCGCGATCGTATCGTGCGCCGCGAGCGATGGCGCGAACGCCGTACCGCGCTGGGCGAACACTTCGTAGAACATTCCGAAAAGGCGCCGCGCGCGGTCGAGCTCACGTTCCACGAGCGCCACGTCGATGAGTACGGTCTGCGGTGGCCGCCGTTCCCATCCTCGCAGCTGCTCGAATCGCCGGCGAATTCGTTCCTCGACCTGCCCTAGGCGCCGGTTCGCGACCTCGAAGTGTTGCCGAGACGGCGCGTAGGGCATGTCCTGGGGACGCAGCCCGACGAACGCGTTGTCCACGCGCGCCAGCCGGCTCAGGCGGGCGGAGAGCCCGGTGATCTTGGCCTGGAGGAAGCGGCGCAGGTCCATGGGCACGCTCATCGGGCGTGGGGCTGATACTAACGCGAACGGATGGTGATGGTCACCGGACCGCGCAGCATCATGCGGCGCCTGCCGCAGGCGGGACACCCTCCGACGGCCACTGCACCAACGCGGCGCGCCACACCTGCCGCAGGCGCGGCAGCCGCCGCCCGACGTGCGACTGGCGCGACGACGCGAGCCACGACGCGAGCCCCTTGCCCGCGCGCCGTGGCGCGACGCTGGGCCGTAACGAGCGGACGCGCGAGGCGCCGCACGGCCTGCGGACGCCGCGCCACGGCGGTCGCCGCGCGGCGCACCACAGCCGCCGCAGCGCGCGGCGGCATGCGGCGGCGCTGCGCGATGCGCCGTGCCGTCGTGACGGCACGCGCGACGGCACGCGCCGCCTGTGGGCCCTGGCGGCGCACGGCCTGACGCACTGCGCGGCTCACGGTGCGCACCACCGCTCGACGGACGGGCGTGGCGGCACGCGCGACCGCAGGCACGGCGCGGCGCACGATCATGCCGGCCAGCACCGGCGCGGCGGCGTCGATCGAATCCTCGTCGAGTCCGTCCACCAGGTCGTCGAAGGTCTCGAACTCGTCCGCACCGTCGGCCAGCAGCCGGCCCGCCACGTTCGCAAGACGGCCGATGAGCTGCGCCTGCGGGATCGGGATCATGCTGGCGATTGGGCCCACCACGCGCGCAACCTGGCCGACGCCGCGCCCGACGCGACGCGCGACGTTTAGCGCGCCGCTAGCGATGCGGCGCAGGCGGCGGAAAAACTCGTCCCCGTCACCGGCATCGAGCGCATCGGCGACCGCGTCTTCCATGGCGTCGAAGTCTTCTTCCGCCATCTCGAATCCGTCGCCTTCTTCGAACTCGTCGCCTTCCTCGAACTCGTCGCCTTCCTCGAACTCGTCGAATTCTTCGAATTGCCCGCCGCCGCCACCGACAAGCTGCCCAAGCCCGCCGAGGAGACGCCCGATGAATTCGTCGTCGCCCTCATCCCCCGACTCGAACTCTTCGTAGGCATCCCCCTCGTCGAACTCGTCGTAGGCGTCCATCGAGCTGCGCGCAGGGCCTTCAGCAGCGTCGTACATCAGGTCGTCCATCACATCTGCGTCGTATCGGTCCATGAGTGGCTCCTTTTCCGCGGCAAGCCGGTTAGCGCGGGTTGATGGTCAAGGTGACCGGCCCCCGGAAGCGGTAGGTCCGCGGGCCGGCTGCGGGACGCGCAGCGGTTGCGCCGCGGCCGATGTCGGTCGGGCGCGCGAGCGGCCGGGAGCCGCCGCCGGGTGTCTGTCCAAGACGCCGCGCCAGCGCGGGGTTCCGTGCGACGCGGCGCGCCGCGCGCGGCAGCCCGCGGCGCATCGCCTGCACGGCGCCTTGGGGCGTCGGCGCGCGTCGTTGCGCAACGCGCGCCGCCGACGTGGCGAGACGAGGCAGCGCACGCACGGCACCCGGCGTTCCGCCGCGGGCAAGCTCGCGCGCTGCGGCGCCGATGCCGCGGACGAGGGCGCGCCGTCCGGCGAGTGAAAGCTGAGCGATGTTGCGGAAACCCAAGCCGCGTGCGGCGGCCCGCGCGGCCAACGCAACCACCGCGGGCAGCGCCTCGTCCACGCCTTCCTCTTCGTAGAGGTCGGCCATGGCGTCGAAGGCGTCGATCTCGTCGAAGCCCTGCCCGAGGAGCTGGCTTAGCTGTCCGAACAGACCCTGCGCGCCGCCTGCGGCCTGTCCGACGGAACCGGCGACACCGCGCGCTTGACGTGCGCCGCGTTGCACCGCCTGCGCAGCGCCGCCGATCTGCGAGAGCCCGCCCGCAAGTCCGGGCGCGCCGAGCATCCTTGCCAGCTGCGCGGCCGCCTGCGCCGCGGGCGAAACGGCGCCCGCGACACGGCCGACCTGGCCGGCGACCCGACCCGCGCGCTGCGCAAAGCCGCGCACTTGGCCGGCAGCGCCGCCGGCCGCGCCGAGACCACGGCTGACCACACCCGCCGCGCGCCCAAGACCGCCAAGCAGGCGCCCAAGGAACTCGTCGTCGTCTGCTGAGTCGAGCGCGTCGGCCACTTCTTCCTCGAACGCGTTCCACACGGTCATGTCATCGGCGCCCTCCTCGAAACCGTCGCCGAGATCTGACGCCGCATCCTCCGCGTACGCCTCCATGGCCGCATCTGAGTCGCCCGCGTCGAATGCGTCCTCGGCACTGTCGCCGACATCGAGTTGGTCCTCAAATCCGTCGCCGGCCTCTCCTTCGTCAAAGGGTGATTGCGGCGACAAGTCGTCTGCTGCGTCGGCGGCATCGAGCTCGTCGAGCTGGTCGCTGTCGAATGGTGTCATCGTCAAATGCCTCCGTCGTCTCCGCGTCCGCTGTGCGCAGCCGCGTCGCTGTCGTCACACACCTGGGCGCGGCGAACGTGACCTTGCGTTGTACAGAATCTAAGGGACTCCGGTGCACCGTGACAACGCCATCTTCGTACTCGCCGATCGAGGCTCGTCGATGCGAACGCGAGCGAGATAACGGGTGCGAAGGTTGCAGCCCGCACGCACGTCCTAGGACGCACGCCTGTATGGCGACTCCCTCAAATGGGCGGGTTCTTTGGGCGATTGAATGATTGACGCGCGAGGCGCATGGATGAACAATGCCCTCGTAGCTCGTTGACATTAGAGCCTTGGAGTGCGTTCTTCGTCTGGAGGGACTGTGAGCGCGTCATGGGTGTGCCATTTCCCAGGCATTTCTGCGCGGATGCTGGGTAGAACAGTAGGTCGCATCGCAGCGAGTTGCTAGACGACCCTCTCGAAGCCCAGCGGCAAACGCCGCCTCTGAGCTGGGCTCAGCGGCACCGAGCGTATCCCCCAACGACAGCACGCGTCATCCACCAGATGGTTATGGCAACCAGGCGCACAGGGAAGGCGACGTCGCTTTCAGAGGGCTCCGGCAGCGCTAAATCGGCGCTCTCCGCCGTGACCGGCAAGCTTGCCAATCGCATTACGGTTCCAGCCGAGAGGGAAACGAATCCGACGCCCGTCGCGGCGGCACCCAAGGGCATACCACCCGCGCTCGGGTTTTTCCAGATGGGTGCGCGCAGGCTCCGCGTCGTTTGCGTCGACGATATCGTGCCGAGTCATGTCGCGTCACACAGAAGTGCGCGCGCACGACTGGTATACGCGCCCGGCGAGGTAACACACTTCGACATCGACGGCCACCGATACGCCGTTGTGCCCGAGGAGGAGCAGTCGGGCGAAGCGTCCGCGCCTGACGGCGCTGGGCCGCACGAAGGCGACAACCTCCACGGGCGTCTCACAAACCGCGAACTCCAGATAGTGCAGTTAATCAGCATGGGCTGTCTCACCAAGCAGGTTTCAGATCGCCTGCACATCAGCGAATTCACGGTCCGGTCATACCTGAAGACCATCTACTGCAAGCTCGGTGTGCGCTCGCGCGGTGCACTGGTGTATCGGTACGCGCAATCCTTCAAGCGGCGGGAGGAGTTGCCGTGAGGCACGTGGGGCGTGCGAGATCGGCGCGTCGGACTGCTGCGTGGTGCATGTCGCCGAACAGATAGCACCCCTGGATGAGGAAACCACTGCTGCAGAAAGTACATACGCAGCATGCGCTCCAAACCCATCGCCGCGCCGCTGCGCGGTCTGGGGTAGACGGATTCGTCGAAGGCACGCAGCAGCGACCAAGGCATTATCTCGTTGAAGTCGACGAGATACAGTTCGCGCGTCGTGTCAGCTTGGCGATACGGTTGATCCCGCCATCGAAAGCGTCCTCTGCTTTCCCTACGTCATCGTGCATTCATCGTCCTAGTCGCGCCTTCTCCATCAAACACAGCTTGGCGAATAATTCAGAGTCTCGTTAGAGCCGTGGCGCGGTTCCAGATCGGGGTCGCTCGTCACCGGCACTGCCAACACCTTCCAGATGTCTTCGCAGTACTCCCGCACCGCCCGATCGGACGAAAACCGGCCCATGCGGGCGACATTCAGGATCGACATCCGGGTCCAGCGCGGCACATCGTGGTACGCCCGCTGCACATTGTCCTGGCACGCGACGTACGCCGCGTAGTCCGCCAGCACCAGATATGGATCATGGTGGATCAGGTTATCGACCAGCGGGCGGAAAACCTCGGTGTCGCCGCCGGAGAAGAACCCGTCGCGGATCTGGTCCAGGGCTTCGCGCAGCTCGGGATCACGCTCGTAGACATCGTGCGGTCGGTAGCCCTCGCGCAGCGTGCGGTGCACGTCCTCTGCGGTAAGGCCGAACAGGAAGAAGTTCTCAACACCCACCGCCTCGCGGATTTCGATGTTTGCGCCATCGAGGGTCCCGATGGTGAGCGCCCCGTTCATGGCGAACTTCATGTTGCCGGTGCCGGAGGCTTCCTTGCCCGCTGTGGAAATCTGCTCCGACAGGTCCGCCGCGGGATACACCAGGTGCGCATTCTTCACGTTGAAGTTTGGCAGAAAGACGACCTTGAGCAGTTCGCGCACCGCCGGATCGTTGTTCACCACCTCCGCAAGCGAGTTGACGAGCTTGATGACGAGCTTCGCCATCGTGTAGTTGGGTGCGGCCTTGCCGGCGAAGATCACGGTCCGCTTGGCGTGACCACGGTCCGGATGCCGGCGCATGCGGTTGTAGAGCGTGATCACGTGCAGCGCATTAAGATGCTGCCGCTTGTATTCGTGGATGCGTTTGGCCTGAATGTCGAATATCGAGTCGGGGTCGACAGTCACGCCCGTCGAACGCAGGATCAGCCGCGCGAGATTCACCTTCGCCTCGCGCTTCATCCTTCGCCAGTCCTCCTGGAATCCCACCTCGTCCGCGAAGGGCTCGAGCCGGCCGGTGTCGGCGAGGTCGGTGATCCAGCGGGTGCCGATTCGGTCGACCAGCAGGCGCGCGAGTGCAGGGTTGGCGAGCACGATGAACCGACGCGGCGTCACGCCGTTGGTCTTGTTGCTGAACTTTGCGGGCCACAGCTCGTAGAAGTCGCGCAGGGTCTCCTGCTCGAGCAACTCGGTGTGCAGGGCCGCGACACCGTTGATGGCATGGCAGGCAACACACGCGAGGTTCGCCATGCGGATGCGCGGCTCGCCGTGGTTGTCGATTAGGGACAGGCGCTGCACGCGCGCGTCGTCGCCAGGGTAGCGGCTGCGCACCTCGTCCAGAAAGCGGCGGTTGATCTCGAAGACGAGATCGAGGTGGCGCGGCAGCAGCGACGCGAAGAGCGCCACCGGCCAGGTCTCCAGAGCCTCAGGCAGGAGCGTGTGGTTCGTGTAGCCGAAAGTGCGGTGCGTGATGTCCCAGGCGGTGTCCCATTCGAGGTTGTACTCGTCGAGCAGGAGCCGCATCAGCTCCACCACGGCGATCGCCGGGTGAGTGTCGTTCAGCTGTACGGCATACTTCTCCGGGAAGCGCTCGATCCGGCTCTCGCCCTGGAAGAAGATCCGCAGCATGTCGCGCAGCGAGCAGGAGACGAAGAAGTACTGCTGCTGCAGGCGCAGTGCCTTGCCGATCTCCGGTTCGTCGTTCGGGTACAACACTTTCGAGGTCGTCTCCGAGCCGATCTTGCTGCGCACTGCGCCGTAGTAGTCGCCGCGATTGAAGGCCTGCAGATCGAATGATTCACACGCCTCGGCCTTCCACAGGCGCAGCAGGTTGGCGGTGCCCACCCCGTAACCCGGAATCGGCGTGTCGCAGGCAACACCCCGGATCACGACATCCGGAATCCACCGCACGCGATATCGCCCATCCGCATCGGACTTTCCTTCGGTACGCCCGCGCAGCTTGACCTCGAAGGCGAGCTCGGGACGCACGATCTCCCAGGGGTTGCCGAAGCGGAGCCAGTTGTCCGCGAGCTCGACCTGCCAGCCGTACTTGATCGCCTGTTCGAAGATGCCGAACTCGTAGCGGATGCCGTAGCCGATGGCGGGGATCTGCAGGGTCGAGAGGGAGTCGAGATAGCACGCGGCGAGGCGCCCGAGGCCACCGCTGCCGAGACCGGGCTCCTGCTCCTGTTCCAGGAGGTCTTCGAGCGCGATGCCGAGCGCGGCCATCGCCTGCCGGGTGGGTTCCCAGATCCCCAGGGCGATGAGCGCATTGCCCAGGTGCGGGCCGGGCAGGAATTCGGCCGACATGTAGCAAACCGTTCGGACCTTGCGCGCGTGATACGTGGAGCTGGTATTGATCCAGCGCTTGAGCAAGCGGTCGCGCACCGTGTACGCCAGTGCCATGTACTGGTCGTTCTTGGTCGCGATGGCGGGGAAGCGGGCCTGGAGACAGAAGAGGTTGCCAAGGAAATCACGCCGGATCGCATCGGCGCTGAGGCCGGTGCGCGAATGCTCGTGGCCGGCGTCGGCGGAAAGCGAAGCCCGCCCCGAGTGCTGGTGCGATGCGTCGACCGTGGTCGCCTCCCGGTCGAATTCGGCACCGATCTCGCACGCGATCTCGTGCCCTGTCATGTGCCTCGCATCGAGCGCGCGAAACCCCCGCAGCGGCTCGGGCACGACCATATCGCGCAGCAGCACCAGCAGTGCGGACGCTTGCGATTCGCGCACCCGCGCGAGCGCGGGTCCGATCTCCAGCAGCGCCCAGTCCGAGGCAACGAACTCGGGCGAGACAAAGAAGGCATAGACGGAGGACGTGCGCAGGGCCGCCTCGAACGCCTCGCGCCAGTCGTGCCGCTTCCTGATCTCCGCGTCGAGATGGTAGTCCACATGATGCCGGTCCAGGCCGGGGATGACCTCGACCACCCTCGGCTCGTCCGTCGCAGCATAGAACAGCAGCGCGCGCCGCCTTTCACTGACCATGACCGGTCCTCCCCTGGGCGATGCTTCGCAGATCCGCTCCAGTCACCCAGGCCGCACAAGACGTCCTCGTGCGAGCCGGAGTCGACCGCCCCGCATGCGCCTGGCCGGAACAGTTTCAAATTAGCCCCGAACACGGCGCCGAGCAAGCCCGACAAGGTAAGCGCCCAGCGCCGCTCCATACCGGGACAGATGTCCCTCCTCGCAACAGACTTGGGGCTGCAGGCAGGCATCCCGCACGCGGGATCACCAGCCAGAGACCGCACACAGGCCGCGAACGGCGACCGATGAGGTCCGTGGCATGCGGCCTGCTGAATACAGGCATCGGCATTCGCAGTTGCACCATTCCGTGACAGTGTACGCCGCGCCAGTGCGGGTTTGATCCAGCGCAAGGG
>JAEUMW010000012.1 GCA_016791345.1 Betaproteobacteria bacterium
GAGCAGGAAGTCGCAGATCGTGTCGTCGGTGACGTCCTGGCCGAATTTCTTGTACGCCTGCAGCACGGCCGGGACGATGCCCGCGGCGCCCATCGTCGGCGCCGTGACCACCTGGCCGAGCGTTGCGTTCACTTCCATCACTGCGAGCGCGTAGGCGTTGACGTGGTCCTGCAGCTCGAAGAGCTGGGCGCCCCAGGGCACCGCCTTGACCTTGTCCCAGATCTCCTTGGCGTGTCGCTTGAGACCGAGCCCCGGGATCTCGCCTTCGGCGGCGAGACCGATTTCGACGGATTTCTCCATCACCCCGGCGATCTCCAGCAGCTGGCGCTTGATCTCGGGCGCCGTGCGCCAGGTGAGCTCGTTCCGGAAGACGAGCTGCGCGATCGACTTGCCCTCGCGCTTGCAGAGCTCCGCGAGCTGCGCACCGGTGGTGTAGGGGAAGGGTTTCTTGACGTCACCGACCGAATCCTTCGGGTTGAGCGATTCGCGCTCGCAGATCACGAAGCCGCCGCCGATGGAGAAGTAGAGCGCGCGCTTGAGTTCGGCCCCGCTCGCATCGAGCGCCACGAACGCGATGCCGTTCGGATGCGTGGGGAAGCTCTTGTCGCCGTACCACTTGATGTCCCGCTCGGGATCGAACGGCACCATCTTCCTGCCGCCGAGATTGAGGGTCTTCTCCGTTTCGATCCGTTTCTGCTTGGCGGGAATCTGCGCGCTGTCGAGGGAGGCGGGCTCGTTGCCTTCGAGGCCGAGCATCGATGCGAGATCGGTGAAGTGACCCTTGCCGGTGAGCGACATGGAGGCGTAGAGCTCGATCTGCGCGCGCGCCGTCTTGTCGAAGAGACGCTCCGCGTCCAGCTCCTTCAGAAAACGCTGAGCCGCGACCATCGGCCCGAAGGTATGTGAGCTCGACGGCCCGACGCCCACCTTGTAGATATCGAACACGCTGATTGCCACGAGACTCTCCTCCTGTTATTGGTGCGTGCGGCAGCGATGCGAAAACGCGGCTAGAACACCGTCAGCCCTCTGCTGCGGAACTGGTTGCGCACGCGCTCGGCCAGCTCCGGGGTGGGCGGCTCGGTGTCTGCGAGCGGATAGTCGATGCCGAGCTTCTTCCACTTGTCCTTCCCCATCTGGTGGAAGCGCAGGATCTCGACGCGCTGCAGCGTCTTCAGTCCGGCACAGATGTCGGCCACGCGCTCGACGTTGTCGTAGTCGTCGGTCAGATTTGGCACGAGGACGAAGCGCACCCACAGCGGGCGACCGAGATCGGAGAGCCGCCGCGCGTAGTCCAGCGTCGGCTGCAGCGGCTGGCCGGTGACGCGCTGGTAGGTTTCCTCATCGCCCGACTTGATGTCGAGCAGATTGAGGTCGATATCCATGAGATCGGCGTCCGACAGCTTCTCGCCGAGGCGCCCCGCGGTGTCGAGACAGGTGTGGATGCCACGCGCCTTGGCGCGGCGGAAGATGCCGGTGGTGTACGCATGCTGCAGTACCGGCTCGCCACCCGAGATCGTGAGCCCGCCCTTGGAGATCTTGAGCACCTTCTCGTACTTCGAGATCTCCTTGAACATGCGCTTCAACGGCACCGGGCGGCCGTTGCGCTTGTGCCAGGTATCGGGGTTGTGACAGTACTGGCAGCGCAGCAGGCAGCCGGTGAGGAAGAGCACGAAGCGGATGCCCGGCCCGTCGACGGTGCTGCCGACCTCGATCGAATGGACGTAGCCCACGAGGTCGTCGGTTGCCGTGAGCGGCTCCTCGACGTCGCTATCGTAGACCTCGCGATATGACTTGTGGGTCTTGTGCTCGTCGGAGCCGCCACGGGCGACGTAGAGCCCGTAGCGGCTGCCGACCAGAGGGGCGGCCACGGTGCCTCCCGGGTGCGCCGGTCAAGCCTGGCCGTGGAACGTGCGGTTGAGCACGTCGAGCTGCTGCTCCTTGGTGAGTTTGACGAAGTTGACCGCATAGCCGGAGACGCGCACGGTGAGCTGCGGATACTTGTCCGGGTGCTCCATCGCGTCCTT
>JAEUMW010000013.1 GCA_016791345.1 Betaproteobacteria bacterium
TTCGGCGAGGAAGAAGTTCCCTGGGCTGAGCTCGCGTTTGCTACGGTGCGCAACACGCTTGGGCACTACTTTCGCGACCTGAAGCGCGGGGCATTCGAATTTCATACGGGGACGGTCGAGCCGCGTCCTCGCCAGATATCACGCTGACCTGCCCAGGTTTTTGGCCCCAGTCGTAACTTGAGAGAATGGCTCCCGCAACTGTCGAGGAGCCGATGAAGAAAAGCCCGTTTCACCGAAGAACAGATGGTCGCTATCCTGCGCGAGGCCGATAAGGCACCAGTGGCCGAAGTCGTAAGGAAGCACAAGATCAGCGAGCCGATCCTCTGGCGCGTATCCTCTCCAATGCGGCGCGCATTTGACGGATCGCGATCCACGCCGGATGCTGATCCACGAGTTGAGGCTTGATCCAGTTCCGGAACAAGGCCCACAGCTGCTGCGCCTGATAGCTCTCGATCGACCCGGCCACGTTGGCGCCACGCCGCGGTAGTGGCAGTATTCGACGAAGGAGCGCAAGTCCTCCAGAGCGGGAATTCCCTGCTGGACCATGTTGTTGCGTGCGACAAGGCTATTGATGTCGATCATGCCTTCACCGCGCGTGTCGATCAGGCAGACATTCGTAACCTTGGATAGGATAGATGTGTCAATCATGATGGCATTCGCGCCAGACTCAGCCGTGACGTCGACCATGGCCTTAAGACAGCCTAGGGTGCGATCAGCGGCTACTGGACGCGCGAGGAGGCTGCCCAATTCGCGACCATGGGGCTACCGACGCTTTCGGTGCTCGACATGGAGCGCATGGCACTCGGCGAAGATGTCAGGAACGCCCCGCAACGGCCCGCGGGCGCGGAGAACGAGCACCTCTCGCAGCGCAGGGACGAAGTGATCGCCGACCTCGCCGGTGCCATGGGTCTGGCCGCTGCAAACCCCGTGAACAAGGAAGAGGTGCTGGAAGCGCTGGCTGCTGCCGACCACCCGCTCGGTGCCGGTGCGCCACGAACGACATCCCTATCTCGCCGCGCTCGCGGGTTGTCTGCTGCTGGCGTCGCTGATTCCAGAACGCTCCCGCGCGGGCCTGCGGCGCAGTGCGTTCCCTGCAGGGTCTGATTCAGCCCGCGCTCGCACGCGCGAAGTCTTCGCTCGAAGGGATCCCCGAGCGCAGCTTTCACCATCGATCGACATCTATCGAGGACCATCAGCGCTTCCACAATCGCTCGCTTTCGAGATCCATCGAGATCTATCGCTTCGCTACATGCGATGCCGCAGGAGGACGCAGCCCTCGGGCACTCGAGTCGGGTTCGAGAGCGTGCCGGCATCAGAAGCCCGTGTTCTCGCATCGAGACTTTGTGGCGATTCTTTTACCGTCACCACGCTGCCGCACGAACGAGCAGCGCATCAGTGTGCTTCGACAGCCTGCTCCGCTGCTTCCCTCCACGGTCTGATCTTCGCGAGCGTCTTCGCGAGACTCGCCTTCGCGACCTCGGTGTCGTGGTCCGCCTGCAGACGCAGCCACCAGCCGTCCGAGAGCCCGAAAAAGCGGCACAGCCGCAGGTCGGTGTCCGCCGTGATGGCGCGCTTGCCGGCCAGGATCTCGCCGATGCGCTGCGCGGGCACGCCGATCTCCTTCGCCAGCCGGTAGTTGCTCATGCCCAGCGGCTTCAGGAACTCCTCGGCGAGCATCTCGCCGGGCGACACGGGCTTGAGTTTCGTGGTCATGTCGTATTCCTCAGTGATAGTCGACGATCTCGACGTCTTCGGCGTCGCTTCCTGTCCAGCGAAAGCAGATGCGGACCTGATCGTTCACCCGCAGGCTCCACTGGCCCGCGCGATCGCCCTTCAGCTGCTCCAATCGGTTCGCCGGAGGCGCGCGCAAGTCCTCGATGCGCCGCGCCAGATCGAGCTGCTTCAGCTTGCGCAGCGCCGGGCGCTCGATATTCGCAAAGCGCGCCACGCGCCGCAGTCCGAACAGCGCTTCCGTGTCGGCGCACTTGAACGTCCTGATCGCCACGGTTCGAATAGTAACGCGTGACGTGATTAACGTCAAACGTGATTATTGATGACAAGACCTTCTCCACACAAGCGGGCGTTCGCGCCGCGCTTTCGCCGGCATGCCTTCCGCTGGCGCTCTCAGCCCGCCGAGCAGCGGGTCCGTAAAGCGACGGCCGAGATCCAGAAGGTCGCAAGCGTTTCCGCCCGCTTTCACGATAGGCCGCCTTCCGAGATCCATCGACGTCTATCGGCGCAGCGGCGTCCAGTCAATCGGCCGCCCTCTTTCCACGCAGCGAATCTGCCATCTCGGACAGGGCATCGGCCAGTCGTCGCACTGTCTCCGGCGGTGGCAGTGGCAGCCGGAGGCTGCGCGAGCCGGTCGCAGGATCTCGCTCGAGCCAGGGATGCGACGTTCCCTCGCCATCCCCGGCCGCGCGCAGCGCCGAAACCAATTGCGCGCCTGCCTGCAGCAGCCCGGCCCAGGGATCGACGCCCGCTTCCGGCGCAGAAGCGTCGGCTTCCGATGCGATGTCGCCGGCCACGACAGACTCGTCGGCGGCGACCACTTCGACCGGCGACCCCACCGTTGCGCTCGCGACGCTCGCCGCCTCTTCCGCCGGCGCCATCGCTTCGCCCTCGCCCATCCGGCCGGTGACGTTCTCAACTTCCTTCATGAAGCGACTCAGGCGCGAGCCGCCGAGCGAGATCTCGCTTTGGCCCCCGTCCAAGATGCCCGCCGACAGCGAGCGCTTGAAGGCGAGCACCGAGAGCATCCCCTCCTCGATGGTGCCCTTGGCGACGAAATTGACAATCTGCACCGGGCGCTTCTGACCCATGCGGTGAATGCGCCCGATGCGCTGCTCGAGAAGCGCAGGGTTCCACGGCAGGTCCATGTTCACCAGTGTCGACGCGTGCTGCAGGTTCAGTCCCGCCGCGCCCGCGTCGGTCGACAGGAAGACTCGGCAGTCGGGATCGGTGCGAAAGCGTTCGACCAGCGCCGGGCGCTTTTCCGAGGATACGCCGCCATGGAAACTGACATAGCCGATGCCGCGATCTTTCAGCCTGCGGATGACGATGTCGTGGGTGCGCGTCCACTGGCTGAACACCACCGCCTTCGCGTCCGGTTGCACGAAGACGCCGTCAAGCAGCGCCCCCAGTTCGTCGGCTTTGACGCCGTGGTCGGTTTCCTGGTCCAGCAGGTAGGTGCTGTTGCAGGACATGCGCATGTTCTGCAGGGCGCAGGTCAGCCGCCGTTGATCCTTGTCCGAGACAAACTTCGTCCGCCGCCAGCGCTTCACGATCTGCGCCACGATGTCGGCATTCTCCCGGTGATGCACCAGTTGCATCTCGGTCATCGGCACCAGCAGGTTCTGGTCGGTGCGGCCGGGCAGCTGCGTCAGGACCTCGGACCGGCGCCGGCGGATCAGGATCGGCGCCAGCGTCTGGCCGATCTTCTCCAGGCACGTGTAGCCGGTGACGCGACCGAATTCATCCTTGACCTGGTGCTCGTGCAGCAGCTTCCAGGTGGGTCCCAGCCGGTGCTGGTCGACGAACTGCACGATCGAGATCAGCTCCTCGAGCTTGTTTTCGAGCGGGGTGCCGGTGAGCACCAGGGCGTATGGACTGTCGATGCGCTTGAGCGCCCGCGCGGCGATCGTGTTCCAGTTCTTGATGCGCTGCGCCTCGTCGACGATCACCAGTTCCGGCGCCCACTCGGCGATCAGGTCGAGATCGGGCTTCAGCTTTTCGTAGTTGGTAATCTTGCAGAAATCGTCGGCGCTGAAATCCTTCTGCCGCTGCGCCCGGCCGCCAGCCATCACCCGCGCCGCGCGGCCGGAAAAACGGTCGATTTCGCTTTGCCACTGGTACTTGAGCGAGGTCGGGCACACCACCAGCACGCGCGCGACGCCGAAATACCGCGCCAGGATTTCCGTCGCCGCAATGGCCTGAATGGTCTTGCCCAGGCCCATCTCGTCGCCGATCAGGGCGCGGCCGGCGCGCACCGCGAAGAGCGCGCCGTCGGCCTGGTATGGATACAGCGGCGCCTTGAGCAGCTGCGCCAGCTTCCTGTCGGACGCCCCGCGCGGGAACAGGCTGTCGAGGACGTCTGCCCGGCGCGCCGCATCGCACCGGCCGGCGATGAAGTCGAGCGCATCGTCGTAGGCGCGCAGTTCGTGGCCGCTCTTCGCCGCCGTCGCGAGGAAATGCTCCAACTCGCCGAAGCGCTCCTCCGGGAGCGCGCCGCCGCGCGGAGCGTCGAAAAGTCTCAAGGCCGCTTTCATCACGGCCGGCGGGCAGTCCGATCCGGCGCGGAAGTACACCGCGCGCGCACCATCGTTACGCAGGTAGATCTCGGAAAACGCCGGACGCCACCCCTGGGCAAAGGCGGCCTTCGCCCCGCGCTTCTTCTCGAGCCGGGCGAGGACGAACTCGATGTGTTTGCAGGTGCCGAGCTCGTTGGTGGCGTAGTCGGGGCAGGAGCAGTAGTTGTCACCGGCGTTCAGCCCGCGTATCGCCACGCGGTAGCTGGCCTTCGACTGGGGGTTGCCCACGCGAAACTCCGAGAAGAACGGTTGGTCGCCGCGGTTTTCCAGCACGAACGCCTGGTCGCGCCCGAACTGGCGGCGCAGTGCGCGTTGCCAGTCGGCGGGAGCGAGGCCGACCGGCAGATGGGAGCGCGAGAGCTTCGGTTCCTTGATGGGCCGATCGGAAGCACGTTGCCGTTTCACCGTTGATTCCTTGTCTGAAGTGCACGACCGAGCGGGAGTTCGGCCGCGACGGTTTCTTCAGCACCGGCATCTGCGCGAATTGAGTAACCCATCGCTCGGTACCCACGGCGCTTGTCCCACATTCGCACTAAAGCCGGGTGCCCGGTGTCCACGAAGTCGATGATCCGCACGCTGGCCTTGCTGGCGTGCTCCCGATGCAGGCGGCCAGCGCTACTGTTGCAGCGTCCCCTTCCACGACACGGGCATCGCCAAGAGCAGGGTGTCGAGCGGCGGATGATCGAATCCTTCCCCGACAAGCTTGCCGGTGGCCAGCAGAATGCGCGGCGCATCGGGTGGCAGCGCGTCGAGTTCTTCGATGAGCGTGGCGCGTTGTTTCCTGGACATCCGCCCGTGAAAAACAAACAGGTGCGGAGCCTCGGCACCCAAGGCGACCTGGATGCGGTCGAGGTGCTCAGTTTGCTCGGTCTATATCGAAGTCGCCAACACCCCCGCCCCTCGTCCCGAGCCGAGCGGTATCTTCGTCGTAACCTGCTGCGATCAGACAGGATCCCAAGCCGCCGATGGGCGACCTCGTGCCCCGCTTCGTGAATCGCAGCGTGGTAAATCATGCGGGATCGGACCTTTCTTGCCTGGAACTGCGGCAAAATCAGAATCAGCCATGATGCAAACCTCCTACAAAGGTGCTGCGTTGCGGTCAGGCGGGCCGGATGGGCAAACATCCGGTTCCGCCGCTCTTGAACTCGTCAGACATGCTAGCTGGTGTCCGGCCTCGTGAATCGCGGTGATGTACTCGGCGCTCATGCCGCACCATCCTTGACCGACCTCGCGAACGGGATCACTTCTCCCCGCTCGGCCTCGACGTACCGCGCCCAGTCGTCCATCATGCGGCGGCGCTTCTCCAGCAGGTCGCCGCGCTGATACGCCGCCTCGGTCTTGCCGCTCACCACATGCGCGAGCGCGGCCTCGGCGAGTTCCTTCGGGAAGTGCGTCTGCTCGGCGGCCCAGTCGCGGAAGGTCGAACGGAAGCCGTGCGCCGTGAGTTCGCCGCGGCCCATCCGGCGCAAGGTCGCGAGCATCGCCATGTTCGACAGCGGCCGACCGATCTTGCCGCCCGGAAAGACGTACTCGTTCTCACGGTGCAGCGCCTGCAGCACGCCCAGCGCCGGCGCCGACAGCGGCACGCGGTGTTCTCGCCCGGCCTTCATGCGTATGGCTGGAACGGTCCACAGCGCGCGCTGTGCGTCGATCTCGGCCCAGGTGGCGCCTAGCACCTCGCCCGTGCGCGCAGCGGTCAGGATCGCGAATTCGAGCGCCCGCGCACCGATGCCGGCCTGCGCTCGCAGCGCCTGCATGAAGTCGGAAATTTCAGCGTAGGGAAGCGCCGCATGGTGCGCCACGGCGCGCACCTTCGTCGGCGCCGGCAACAGCTTATCGAGGTGCCCACGCCAGCGCGCCGGGTTCTCGATCGAGCGATAGCCACGGGCGCCTGCCCAGCCGAGCACTGCCTCGACACGCCCGCGCACGCGCGAGGCCGTCTCCGGCTTCTCGCACCAGATCGGCTCCAGCACGCGCAGCACCGCACCGACGTCGACGTCACGCACGTCGATCTCACCGAGCACGGGAAACGCGTACGTCTCGAGTGTCGCCTGCCACTGCGCCACGTGCTTCGGGTTCGTCCACTCGACGGACTTCGAGCGGATGAAAGCGCCGGCCGTATCGGCGAACGTCATGGCCTGTGCGCGCTCGGCAACCCGTGCGCGCTTGTCGGCACGCCGCTGCTCGATCGGGTCGGTGCCGTCGCGGATCTGCTTGCGGTAGCGCTCGCGCCGCTCACGCGCTTCGGCGAGCGACACTTCGGAGAGGGGTCCGAGCCCCATCTCGCGCCGCCGGCCAGCGAAGCGATAGCGCAGCAGCCAGGATTTCGCGCCGAATGGGGTCACTTGCAGAAGGAGGCCAAGCCCATCGTTGTGCAGGCCAGGCCCCGCAGTCGCCACCTTGCGCGGCGACAGGCGATCGATTCGCCTTCCGTTCGTCATGGGAAACCGTCCGCCCAACCCGTTACCGGAGTGTCAACCCGCCCTATTACCCATCCACTTGACGCGGATTGTAGCGGATTTCAACGAACGATAGCAACCCCACGTGTCGCGTAACTTACTGCATATATTGACGTTTTTGAACATTGGCGGATATTGTCGAAATGTCGTCTGGCGGAGAGGGTGGGATTCGAACCCACGATAGAGTTGCCCCTATTCCGGTTTTCGAGACCGGCCCATTCAACCACTCTGGCACCTCTCCGTATTCCATTGCGGCTCGGACATCGCCATGCCCGGCAGAAAGGGTCCGCAAGCCGCGACCCGGCGCCGTTGCTGCGCGACGATTCCAGGATCTGCCGTGGGCGCGAATTCTAGCAGTGATTCGGGCACGGGAAAATTCGCGCGGCTTGCGCTTCGCTTCGAGGTCGCGTCCAACCCCCGGATTCTGTTATGGTGCCGGCTGCCCGACCAAGCTCT
>JAEUMW010000014.1 GCA_016791345.1 Betaproteobacteria bacterium
CATCTACGGCATGTCGGCATTCGGGCTCGCCGCACAGCTCGGGGTCGAGCGCGGCGCCGCGCAGCAGTACATGGAGCGGTACTTCGCGCGTTACCCGGGCGTTGCCGCCTACATGGAGCGAACGCGTGGGCAAGCGAGGGCACAGGGCTACGTGGAGACGGTGTTCGGCCGACGGCTGTGGCTGCCGGAGATTCGCAGCGGCAACCCGGCGCGGCGGCAGGGCGCCGAGCGCGCCGCGATCAACGCCCCGATGCAGGGCACTGCGGCCGATCTCATCAAGCTGGCGATGATCGCCGTGCAGGGATGGATCGAGCGTGAAGGCCTCGCAACGCGGCTCATCCTGCAGGTGCACGACGAACTAGTGCTAGAAGTGCCGGACGGTGAAGTGGTAAGAGTGACCACGGAGCTGCCGCCGTTGATGGGCAACGTGGCGACGCTTGCGGTGCCGATCCCGGTGGAAGTGGGCGTCGGATCGAACTGGGACCAGGCACACTGACCAGGCGTGCCCGCACGGCCCCGAAGCGTTCAACAGAGGAGCGTCATCATGCAGATCGAGAAGTCATTGCGGCCGCTCTTGGCAGGGGCGCTCTGCGCGCTGCTCGTTGCTGCCGCCCAGGCGAAAGAAGAGGCGCCCCCGGCAAGGCTCGCCAACATCGTCATCCTCGCCACCGGCGGCACCATCGCGGGCACCGGAGCTTCCGCCACGCAGACCACCGGCTACACCGCGGCGAAAGTGGCCGTCGATCAATTGATCGAGGCTGTCCCCGAAATGAAGAAGATTGCCAACGTGCGCGGCGAACAGGTCGCGCAGGTCGCGAGCGAAAGCATGACCAACGACATCTGGCTCAAGCTCGCCAAGCGCATCAACACCCTGCTGGCGCAGCCGGACGTGGACGGCATCGTCATCACGCACGGCACCGACACGCTCGAAGAAACCGCCTACTTTTTGAACCTGGTGGTGAAGAGTCGCAAGCCGGTGGTGCTGGTCGGCGCGATGCGACCGTCCACGGCGATGAGTGCGGACGGCCCGTTCAACCTCTACAACGGCGTCGGACTCGCGGCGAGCAAAGAAGCGGCCGGCCGCGGGGTGCTCGTCTGCATGAACGATCAGATCGGCGATGCCCGGGATCTCACCAAGACCACGACCACGACGCTGGACTCGTTCCGGGCCTATGACCTCGGCTATCTCGGGTACATGATCGGCGCGCGTCCCCATTTCTACCGACAGCCGGTGCGCAAGCACACCGCGGATACCGAGTTCGACGTCGCGGGCCTCGATGCGCTGCCCGCGGTCGACATCGTCTACGGCTACGCGAACATGAACCGGGTGCCGATCGATGCCTTCGTCGCTGCCGGTGACAAGGGCATCGTACATGCGGGGGTCGGCGATGGCAGCCTCGCCGCACAGGTCAAGCCGGCGCTCGTCGAGGCACGGCAGAAGGGGGTGATCATCGTGCGCAGTTCGCGCGTCGGCAACGGTGTGGTGGTGCGCAACGGTGAAGCAAACGACGACGAACTCGACTTCGTGGTATCGGACACGCTGAGTCCGCAGAAGGCGCGCATCCTGTTGATGCTGGCGCTCACCCGGACGAACAGCACGAAGGAGATTCAGCGAATGTTCGCTACCTATTGAGCGGACGTGGCGCGAACGAAGTTGCGATCCGCCGATACGGGGCCGTGTCGGCGGACGCGTGCCGGCCGCGGGGCAGTCTACGTCGTCGATCCCGGCTGCGGGGCAGTCTACGTCGTCGATCCCGGCTGCGGGGTAACCTTTGCGAGGCAGCCCCAGACCTTCTCATAGGACTGCACCTCTATGCCCGGGAAATACCGCTGCCACTCGGCGAGCGTCGCCTTGCCCTTCGGGACTTTGGCGTCGTCCAGAAAGAGTCTCCAGCCGCTGGCGAGAAAAGGCCATACCTCCGGCAGCGCGCCGTTGCGTCCCACGAGCGACTTCATCGGACCGTCGACGAAGACGAGATCGTAGGTCTTGCCGAGCTTGCCGAGGTCGACGTCATACCACCAGTAGCGCTCGCCATCCGGATAGCTGTGCCGCGCGAAGCCGCACCGAAGGATGTTCGTGCGATTCCGGAACGGCAGCCCCTCCAGCAGGTAGTTCACGTAACCGATCGAATCCGGATGGTTTTCGAGAGAGGTGACGTTGAAGCCGTGCTTGTACCCGAGCGCGCAAAGTATCGCCGTCGTGTTGCCGCAACCGAGTTCCAGCAGCTCCCGCGGCGGGTTGGCGTCGATCTCGTCCATCAGGATTTCCGCGCGCTTGGGATCGAAGGTCATGCCGCCGCGGTAGAAGCGTTCCGGAACCAGGCCAAGACCGCGCAACCGCTCGGAGAACGCCGGTCCCGGATCGGGATACGCATTGACACGACGCCGTTCCACGGCAGGGACGACCAGTTTCTGCACGACGTTCACGAACTCGGTAAAGCAGCGCTCGACGGCGGTCATCTGATGCACCTCCATGACGGAAAGACGGTTCTTGTCATCGATCTGGGTGATGCCGGAATCCGCAGTGTAGCCGCGGATTGCGCGCTTGAGCGACTGTACGCGGACGCAACTAGCGCTTCTTCAGCTCGTCGCGTATCTCGCGCAGGAGCACGACGTCCGCCGGATCTTCCGCCGGCGCAGGCGGTGTCTGCGACCGCAGCTTGTTGATCCACTTCACCATCATGAAAATGATGAAGGCCAGGATCACGAAGTTGAGCGCGATGGTGATGAAGTTGCCGTAGGCGAACACCGGCACCCCTGCTTTCTTCAATCCGTCCAGGGTTTCCACGGTGCCCGGCGGGGCGTCCTTGAGCTTGACGTAGTAGCTCGAGAAGTCGAGTCCCCCTGCGATGCGTCCCACGACCGGCATGATCAGGTCGCTCACGACCGAGTCCACGATCTTGCCGAATGCGCCGCCGATGATCACACCTACGGCGAGGTCCATCACGTTGCCCTTGAGCGCAAATTCCTTGAACTCGCTTAGGATACTCATATCCTGACTCCCGCAAATCGTTAAAGAGACGCCGACGGGGCCAGCGCTACGGCGCCGGATCCCGCGGATGAAAAGGTGGGGACCCGACTATGCCGAAGTTTGCGCGTTGCAGCAACCCTCGAATGCTCGCCAGGGTGGGCATGACGCTGTGCGCAGCCGTAGTGCTGCTGGCCGGCTGCGGC
>JAEUMW010000015.1 GCA_016791345.1 Betaproteobacteria bacterium
GGGCACTGCGATGAGTCTCGCGATCAATGTCGAAGAAAAGCTGTACCAGAACCGCTACCGGGTCGATCACGGTCGCCCGCACATCCGCATCCTCAAGCCGGAGGTCTGTCGCAGCGACTGCAGGATGCAGCAGTGCACCTACGTGTGTCCGGCCGCGTGCTACAAGGCGGAGGGCAACGGCAGCGTGGTGCTGATCACCGACGGCTGTCTGGAGTGCGGCAGCTGCCGCATCATCTGCGACGAGCACCGCAACGTCGAGTGGACCTACCCGCGTGGCGGGCACGGCATCCTCTTCAAGTTTGGCTGACGCCCGCGAAGTCGTGTCATGAGCGTAGCGGCCGCCGTCACCGAGCGCATCCACTGGATCGGTGCGCTCGATCCGGGCATGCGCACGTTCGACGTCATCCTGAAGACGCCGAGCGGCACGACGTACAACAGCTACTGCGTGCGCGGCTCGGAGGGCGTGGCGATCATCGACACGGTGAAGCTCGAGTGCGCGGACCAGTTCTTCGCACGGCTGCAGCAGTTCGCGGACTACGGCGAGATCCGCGCCATCGTGCTCAACCACCTGGAACCCGATCACTCGGGCTGTCTGCCGGAGCTCCTGCGGCGCGCGCCGCAAGCGAAGCTGTACGTCTCCGAGTCGGCGCAGCTCATGCTGAAAGCCCTGGTCAAGCAGGACGGGCTCGCTTTCGTGCCGGTGACCACCGGCGACAGCGTCTCCCTCGGCGACCGCACGCTCAGGTTCCTACACACGCCCTACCTGCACTGGCCGGACACGCAGTGCACCTACGTTCCGGAGGAGCGGGTGCTGTTCTCGGGCGATGTCTTCGGCTGCCATTTCTGCGACCGGCGCATGTTCAACGACGCCGTCGGCGATTTCCGCTTCGCCTTCGAGTACTACTTCCATCACATCATGCGGCCGTTCAAGCGCCATGTCCTGGACGCGCTGGCGCTGATCGAACCGCTCGATCTCGCCGCCATCGCGCCCAGCCACGGGCCGATCCTGCGCGACCGCCCGCGCGACTACGTCGCGCGCTATCGCGAGCTCGCCACACCGCGGCTCAAGCGCGAAACCGACAACGGCGATCGCACGCTGATCGTCTTCTACATCAGCTCCTACGGCAACACGCGGCGCATGGCGGAAGCGATCTGCGACGGCGCGGCGGAAGTGCCCGGGCTGCGGCTGTCGCTCTACGACCTCGAAGGCTCTCCGGTGGAGCCGCTGGTCGACCTGGTCGAGGAAGCCGATGCCATCCTCATCGGCTCGCCCACCATCAACGGCGATGCGGTGAAGCCGGTGTGGGACCTGCTGTCGTCGTTCGCCGGCATCCATGTCAAGGGCAAGGTCGCTGGTGCGTTCGGCTCCTTCGGCTGGTCCGGCGAGGCTGTGCGCATGATCGAGGACCGGCTGCGCGGACTGAAGATGCGCGTGCCCGTCGCCGGGGTGAAGGTGAAGCTGATTCCGGCGCGTGAGGAGATCCTGGCGTGCCGCGACTTCGGGCGTCAGGTCGGGGAGTTTCTCATCGGACGGCAGGTGACGCGCGAGATCGATTTCTCCGAACTGGTCTCCGCTGCCTGAGAGACCCGAGCGCGTCCAGACAAGAGGGAGTTGCCATGGCCAAAGCCAAAGTGAAGTTCGCCGACGTGAACGTGACCGTCACCGTGCCGGTGGGCACGCGCATCATCGAGATCTCCGAGAAGGTGGGCTCGTACATCGCCTACAACTGCCGCGAGGGCGACTGCGGACAATGCATGTTCGCGGTGGTCGAAGGCGCGCAGAACCTGTCGAAGCCGTCAGAGCTCGAACGCGCCACACTGCTCCAGCAATACCGCGAGATCATCGATGGCTGGCGCAGTCTCGACAGCGCCGAGGCAATCGCTGCCGCCATGAAGCGCGACAACCTGGGCGGGCGGGAGTGCCGTCTCGCCTGCCAGACACAGGTGTTCGGCGACAGCGTCGTCGCCCCCCTGTAGCCCACCGGAGACCCTCATGGCCAAAGCCAGGCTCACCTTCGCCGACATCGGCGTATCCGTCACGGTGCCCGCGGGCACCCGCATCATCGAAGTCTCCGAGAAAGTGGGTTCCGGCATCGCCTACGGCTGCCGCGAGTCCGACTGCGGCACCTGTCTCACGACGGTGGAATCCGGCATGGAACATCTGTCGGAAAAGTCGCCCTACGAGATCGCCACCCTCGCCGGGCACAACGTCCCCGCCAATGTTCGTCTGGCGTGCCAGACGCTCGTGCTGGGCGACGCCGTGATCCGGCCGTACGGAGGCTGATTCACATGACGAAGCCTCTCCACCACGTCTTCGTGTGCACCCAGCAGCGGCCGCCCGGTCACCCGCGCGGCTCCTGTCAGCAGAAAGGGGCGGCGGAGGTGCTGCAGGCGTTTTGGGCAGAGCTCTCGCGGCGCGCAGCCTTCGACCGTGTCGCCGTCACCTATTCGGGCTGCCTCGGTCCGTGTGAAGGCGGTGCCAACGTGCTCGTTTATCCCGAGGGCGTGCTCTACTCGGGAGTCAGGAAGGAGGACGTGCCGGAGATCTTCGACCGGCATCTGGAAGGCGGCGCGCCTGTCGAGCGCCTGCTCGCTTCCGCGGCAGTCTGGGGCTGAGCGAAAGAGCTGAGTGCAGCGACGCCGGGCGGCACGTGCCGCTTCGCAGTTACCATCCAAGTCAGAAGCAGGGCTCAAGGTGGACGTGCGCGGTATGTATCCCTATAGCGGTCCCATCACCGGCTCTTTGGGAGCTGACGTAATGCTTGCTTCTAGGCGCAAGAAGTCATGCGTCATACACGCGTAGGAACGTGCGAAAGTGAAGGTCGGAATCAGCGACGCCCGACACGAACCAAGACTGTCCGTCCGTACTAACGCACGCATTGCCGGAAAGGTAGTGATTGCCGGTGCAACCGCTCCAGTTGCCGAGCCACTGCTCAGGTCCGTGCGGGGGCGCGTGGAAATAGGAAGCGACAATGGCATACTGGCGACCGGGAACTTGGGGAAGTGGAT
>JAEUMW010000016.1 GCA_016791345.1 Betaproteobacteria bacterium
AAGAACTACGCCTATAACGGTGCGCCGGGCGGGCTGCGCACGCCGTGGGACCGCATCGCGCCGCGTCTCGACGACTGGCGCATTACGCCGACGCAGTTCGGCATGGGGTACATCGCGACCGGACGGCTTGCCGACCGCGGGCGATGAGCGCAGTTCCCGCAGGTTCCGACACCGCTGTTCCAGCGCGCGCAGCCGGTGTTTTCGACGGCACCGGGGGTGCTCGCTTCGGCTGGCGCGCGCTGTGCGCACTTCTCTTTCTCAACGCGTCGCTCGGTTTCACCAACTGGTGGCCAACCCCCGCCATCCTCCCCAACTACCGGCTGGCGCCGGAGGCTGTCGCGCTGTGGGTGGGGCTGCTGGTGTGGGTGGCGTGGCGCGGGCAGCCCTCGCGCCGGCTGCTTTCCGGCATCTGTGCCGTGCTGATGCTGCTCGTGTTCGGACGCTATGCCGATGTCACCATCCCCGGACTTTTCGGGCGCGAGGTCGATCTGTACTGGGATGGTCAGCAGCTCCCGCGTTTCGTCTGGGTGTCGCTGCGCGAGCAGTTGTGGTGGCTCACCTTCGGCGCGATTGTCGTCGCGGTCGCATCGTTCTCGATGCTGTACGCCGCGCTGCGCTGGACCGTCACGACCATCGCCTGCGAAGCTGCACCGTATGCGCTGCGGCGACGCTGGACGTGGGCGCCGACCCTGCTGGCAGCGGCACTGGTGGTCACGCATCTTGCCGGCGTCGCCCCCGGCGTGACATGGTGGCTGGTGGCGCAGCCCGTCATGCCGACCTACTGGAAACAGGCGAAACTGGTCGCCACCGCCCTCATGCCGCGGCGCGTGGCGGAGATCCTGCCGCGTTCCCCTGCGCTCGAAGCGGCGATGGCGCAGCCGCCGCAGATCGCGCTCAGCGGCCTGCGTGGTCGCGACTTCAAGCTCTTCTTTCTGGAATCCTACGGCGCCCTCGTCTACGACCACGGCGTGGTCGCCTCCGCGCTCGCACCCGCGCGCAAGCAACTGGCTGCGGACATCGCCGCGAGCGGGCGGCTCGTAGCCTCTGCATTCGTGCGCTCGCCGACGTTTGCCGGCGGCTCGGACCTCGCCCACATGAGCCTGCTGTCGGGAATCGACCTCGCCGATCCGCGGCGTCACCATGTGCTGCTCACCACCGACCGTCCGACGCTGATCAGCCTCTTTCGCCGTGCCGGCTACGAGAGCGTTGGACTTTACCCCGCGCTGAGCTGGGAGTGGCCCGAGCGCGCCTTCTACGGTTTCGATCTCTTCCTCGACGGCCGCGGCCTCGACTATCGCGGCCCGCAACTCGGTCACTGGAAGATCCCCGACCAGTTCAGCGTCGCGCGCTTCGACGAGTTGCACCCGCTGCGACCCGATTCTGCCCCGCGCTTTCTCTTCTTCCCGACGATCAGCACCCACTGGCCGTTTGCCCCGGTGCCGCCGTATCAGAGCGACTGGCGGCGAGTCCTGACGCCCGACCCGTTCGGACCGCAGGATGCCATACAGTTTCGCAACGTCGACACCGAATGGCGCGACAAGGTGCCGAGCTACATCGGCATGTTCGAGTACACCTACCGCTGGCTCGGCGGCTACCTGCAACAACCGGAGGCGCGTGAATCCGTGATGCTCCTGGTCGGCGACCACCAGCCGGCGAGCAGCGTCACCGGCGAAGGCGCGAGCTGGGATGTGCCGGTGCACGTGATCACGCGCGATCCGGAACTGCTGCAGCGCTTCGTCGCGCTCGGCTTCCGCCCCGGCCTCGAGCCGGTGCGCCCGGCACTGGGCGGTCTGCACGATCTCACCGCCATTCTTCTGAAGGTCTTCGCTGCAACGCCCGAGGTGAAGGAAGAGCGCGCGTCCACCCCCGCAGGTGCTGTTCCCGACCTCTCTTCTTCACGTTTGACTCATCTCCGATAGCCCTCGATACTGCCTCAATCGCTTTGTCGCTCTCCCACGCCAGGACACACTGCGGAGACATGCGAATCGCGTCGAACGCCGAGCTGCGCTCAGGCACGCACCTTTGGAGGACAACACATGAATTCGCCGAGCGATCTCAAGGATACGCAGAACGTCAGGTTGACCTCCCTTGCCCACGGCGGCGGCTGTGGCTGCAAGATCGCACCAGGCGTGCTGGGCGAGATCCTCAAGGGTGCGCACGGCGTCGTGCCGCCGC
The DNA here is from genome assembly GCA_016791345.1 of Betaproteobacteria bacterium. NCBI lineage: Bacteria > Pseudomonadati > Pseudomonadota > Betaproteobacteria > Betaproteobacteria bacterium. Next base: position 2,176 of record JAEUMW010000016.1, read on the forward strand.
AGCTCATGGTCGGCATCGAGACCTCAGACGATGCCGCGGTTTATCGCCTGAACGACGAGCAGGCGCTAATCGCGACGACCGATTTCTTCATGCCGGTGGTCGATGATCCGTTCGACTTCGGCCGCATCGCCGCGACCAACGCAATTTCCGACGTCTACGCCATGGGCGGCACGCCGATCCTGGCGCTCGCGCTGCTCGGCATGCCCATCAACCAGTTGCCGGTGGAGGTCATCCGTCGCATCGTGGAGGGCGGCGAATCGGTCTGCACGGCGGCCGGCATCCCGGTGGCGGGGGGGCACACCATCGACTCGGTCGAGCCGATCTACGGGCTGGTCGCGCTCGGTCTCGTGCATCCTTCTCGCGTCAAGACGAATTCAGGTGCTCGCGCGGGTGACGTGCTGATTCTCGGCAAGCCGCTCGGCGTGGGCATCTATTCGGCCGCGCTGAAGAAGGACGCACTCGATGCCGCAGGCTATGCGGAGATGATTGCGGGCACCACGAAGCTGAACACGCCGGGGCGTCGTCTGTCCGAGATGGACGCGGTGCACGCGCTCACCGATGTCACCGGCTTCGGCCTCCTGGGTCACCTGCGCGAGATCTGCCGCGGCAGCGGACTCAGCGCCCGCGTCGAGTTTGCACGTCTGCCGCTGTTGCCCGGCGTGGAATCGCTGGCGGCGCAGGGCTATGTCACCGGTGCGTCGGGACGCAACTGGGCCGGCTACGGCAGCGATGTCTCACTCCAAGGCGTGAGCGACGTGCAGAAGGCGCTCCTCACCGATCCGCAGACTTCCGGCGGACTGCTCGTGGCGTGCGCAGCGGATGCCGTCGAGGCAGTCATGTCCATGTTCCGCGAGGAAGGGTTCGGGCGCGCCGCCGTCATCGGCGAACTGCGCGCCGGGGACGGCATTACCGTCTCCGCGTGATCGATCTCCTTCAACGCGCGACATCGGCCGTCGCCCGCTGAAAGAGCCCTCATGCTCCAGGCGCGCACCGCCGTACTGTTCAATTTCGACTGGGACCAGCTGGGGTTCGCGCGCTGGAGTCATCTTTTTCCGTGCGACAGCGCGGGCTTCGACCTCTTCACGTTCCCCAGCAACGTCCACCTCGCGCGCTTCGACCT
>JAEUMW010000017.1 GCA_016791345.1 Betaproteobacteria bacterium
CTCGCGGCAACGGTCGCCGCGTTCGTGCTCGAACGCCGTCTGCGCGACACCTACACGCTTCTGCTCTATCTCGACGGGCTCGCTTGCGCGCTCTTCACCGTGCTCGCCATCGACAAGACGCTCGGCCTGGCGCACAGCGCGGCAGTGGCGGTCGTGATGGGCATCGTCACCGGCATCGGTGGCGGACTCATCCGCGACGTGCTGATCGGTGAGCCGACGCTGCTCACGCGCAAGGAGTTGTACGCGACGCCGATCCTCCTGGGCGGCCTGCTTTATGTCGGGTTGCTGCTCATCGTGCCGGAGCGGCACGAGCTTGCCGCGCCTGCCTCGGCCGCCGCGCTCTTCCTCATGCGCGCAGCGGCGATCCACTTCGGGCTCACCTACCCCGCGTGGCTGACGGTGCGTCCGAGAACGTAAAATGCTTGCCTGCGGCAATGGTCCATGGGCGGTGAGTCCCGCCTGCCGCCCGATCTGGAGATGGTTCGATGACCCGCTTGACAATCACGCGCCCGGACGACTGGCATCTGCATCTGCGCGACGGCGATGCGATGCAGGCCGTGCTGCCCTTCACCGCAGCCCGCTTCGGTCGTGCGATCGTCATGCCGAACCTGACGCCGCCGGTGACGACGACCGAGCAGGCGCTGGCGTACCGGCGCCGCATCCTGGCGGCGCTGCCCGCGAACAGCCGCTTCATGCCGCTCATGACGCTCTATCTCACCGACGAGACGTCGGCCGAGGAGGTCATCAAGGCGAAACGCAGCGGCGTCGTGCACGGCGTCAAGTACTACCCGGCCGGGGCCACGACCAACTCGGCCTCCGGTGTCACCGATATTTCGCGCTGCCAGAAGGCGCTGGAAGCGATGGAGGAAGTCAACCTGCCGTTGCTGGTGCACGGCGAAGTCACCTTTGCCGAGGTCGACCTGTTCGATCGCGAGAAGATCTTCCTCGACCGTACGCTCGCTCCCCTGCTCGGTCGTCACCCGCGGCTGCGGGTGGTGCTCGAGCACATCACGACGAAGGAGGCGGTGCGCTTCGTGCGGGGAACGCCGGCGCGCGTCGCCGCCACGATCACCGCGCATCACCTGCTGCTCAACCGCAACGCGATGTTCTCCGGCGGCATCCGTCCGCATCACTACTGCCTGCCGGTCCTGAAGCGCGAAGAGCACCGACTGGTGCTCATCGAAGCGGCCACGAGCGGCAACCCGAAGTTCTTCCTCGGCACCGACAGCGCGCCGCATGCGCGCCAGGCGAAGGAGACGACCTGTGGTTGCGCGGGCATCTTCACCGCCCACGCGGGCATCGAACTATACGCCGAGGTGTTTGCCGCCGCGGGTGCGCTCGACCGGCTCGAAGGCTTTGCCAGCATCCATGGGCCGCTCTTCTATGGTCTGCCGAAGAACGGCGACACCATCACCCTGGTGCGCGAAACCTGGCCGGTCCCCGCCGAGTTTCCCTTCGGCGCCGGGACACTGGTGCCGATGCGCGGCGGTGGCACCGTCAGCTGGCGGATGGTCTAGCCTCGGGCACAGTCCGCGGCAGGTCGCGCGTCCGGCTCACGGCTTGACCGGGAGCCAGGTCAGCGTTCCCGCTTTCATGTCGGGCACGATGAGAAAACGCCCGCTGGCGTCGAGCGTCAGGTCGGCCGCCGCTTCGAAGCTCTGTTCGTATTTGATGGGCACCGGTGTCGATCCGGTCAGCGGCATCCGCCAGACGTGCCCGTTCTTCCAGTCGCTGATATAGAGCTGCCGCTTGCGATCCAGCGCGAGCCCGTCGCCCCCGCCGAAACCGGTGGCGAGCTTGCGGCTCTTTTTCTTCCGGTCGAGCGAGATGCGATAGAGGTCGCCCGACGCGAAGTCGACGACGATGAGCGCGTTCGGTCCGTCCATGACGAGGCCGTTCGGGCTCTTCACCAGCGGGTCGAGGGAAGTGTTGGTGACTAGACTGACCTTGCCCGTGGGCGAGACCTTGAAGATCGCACCGCCCATGCCCTTGGCGCCGCTGTCGGACACATACCAGTGCCCGGCGCCGTCGTACACGATGTCGTTCAGGAATTTCGGCACCACCGGGAACGCAGAACGCTCGACGAAGACGGTCGCCTTGCCCTTGGCGTCGATGCGCCAGATCTGATCGCGATCCGTCACGTAGAGATGGGTGCCGTCGTGGGCGAGGCCCTTCGGGTCGTTGAGGCCGGTTGCGAAGGGCTCCAGCGTCCCGTCCGCCTTGACGCGGACCACGCTGCCGTCGCCATCCTTCGCGAATTCGCCGATCTGGGAGACGTAGATCTCGCCGCGCGGACCGACCAGCGCCGACTCGGGATTGACGAGACCCTTGACGACGCGCGGGGCGCCCAGCGCTGCCGCGGCAGCAGTCGCGAAAATAATTGCTGCGAGCAGGCGCGCGACCGCTGCCGGGCATCTCGCCATTCGAATCATCGCAGTGCGGCAAGTGCTGCTTCGTAGTCGGGTTCCTGCTTGATCTCCGGCACGAGCTGGGAATACACGACCTTGTTGTTCTCGTCGAGCACCACCACGGCACGCGCGGTCAGGCCGCGCAGGGCGCCGTCGGTAATGTCGACACCGTAATCCGTGTGGAAGGCGCGATCCCGAAACGTCGAGAGCGTGACGACGTTCTCTAGACCCTCAGTGCTGCAGAAGCGGGTCATGGCGAAGGGCAGGTCGGCGGAGATCACGAGCACGACCGCGTTGTTCATGACGCCGGCCTTCTGATTGAACTCGCGCGTGCTCTTCGCGCAGGTCGGCGTGTCGAGGCTCGGCACGATGTTGAGCACCTTGCGCCTGCCGGCGTATTCGCCGAGTCCGACGTCCTTCAGATCCTTCGTCGTGAGATGAAAGTCCGCAGCCTTGCTGCCAGGCTTGGGGAACGCGCCTGCCACGCCGATCGGATTGCCGCCGAGGGTCACTTGGCTCATGGTTGTCTCCTCCGTGTATGGGTGAAGCGGATGCCGGAGCACGCGATTGTAGCGCGCCTGGCCGGACCTTCCGGTGAAAGTTGGCGCCGCCGCTACGGGTAGAAGAGAAACAGCCGATAGCCTTCTGCACGCATCGACCCGGTGTCGAGCGCGAGCCGCAGATTGACCTCGCCCTGGGCGGCCAGCCCCTGCGCCGGGTCGCTGCCGGCGGGGAGATAGTCGGCCGGACCGAGCACGCGGCGCGCGAGGATTTCGTCCTGCGCGTTCTGCAGCGTGACTTCGAGCGCCGGATATGCAACCGGAAACTCCGCGCTGTTCCTGAGTGTGGCGATGAGGGTGACACGGCTCGGTTCCTTGGTGTCTGCGACCATTTCGTCACCCTCGATCGCGAGCCGGTCGACGGCACGAGGCAGGCGGACCTCGCAGCCGACGATGCCGCAGAGCGCGACGAGCGCACCGCGCAGTGCCGGATGCTCCGCGGCGAGCATGTCGCGCTGGCGAAGCGCGAGTTGCAGCAAGAGCAGCACGAGGAGCAGGACCGAGACTGCAACCGTCTTCCACTGTTCCCGCAGCCGGTCGAGGACGGATGGGCGGGGCGGCGTCGGCGCGAAGACATCGACGAAGCCAGCGGCCGCAGATGACGCGGGCGGAGCGATTGGCGGCGTGGCGGCGGGCGCGGCCTCGGTCGTCACGGCGGGCGCTGCGGTGTCCTGAATCGCCGGGACGAGAGCGGTCGCCCTGCCTGTATCGGAGACCAGGTGCGCGAGACCGTCGAAGATCGCGTGGCAGCGCCCGCAGCGGACCTGGCCGGTCCGTGTCCGCAGCTGCTCGGGGCTCACGCGGAAGAGCGCCTGGCACACCGGGCAGCGGGTGGCGAGCGTCACGACCGGCGTCCCGCGAGCAGCGCCCAGCCGTCGAGCACGGCAACCGGGGCCAGGTGCAGGGCGGGAGCGTAGCTCGCCACCACGTCCGCGGCCTGCGCTTGCAGAATCCCGGAAAGGAGCAGCCACCCGCCCGGTCGCACGCGCGAGGTGAGCAGCGGCGCGAGCGCCTTGAGCGGGTTGGAAAGAATGTTCGCCAGCACGATGTCGTACACGGCCACGGGTGCGGCGTCCGGGCCCGTGAAGTGCGCCGCGACGCGATTCTGTTCCGCGTTGCGAACCGCTGCAAGCACGGCCTGGGGGTCGATGTCCACGCCGTGCACGACGGCGGCACCCAGCTTCATGGCGGCGATGGCGAGAATTCCCGAGCCGCAGCCGTAGTCGAGCACGCGCTCGCCACCGTGCACCGTGTCGGCCAGCCATTCCAGGCACAGCCGGGTGGTCGGATGGCTGCCGGTGCCGAATGCAATACCCGGGTCGAGCACGACATTGATCGCCGTCGGGTCCGGACTCGTGTGCCATGTGGGAACGATCCACAGTCGATTGGAGATGCGGATCGGCAGGAACTGGTCCTGTGTGAGGCGCACCCAGTCCGCATCGTCGACGCGGCGCGCCTGCAGCTCGATCGTCTCCCCGATACCGCAGGCGGCCAGGACCTGCCGCACCAGTGTCTGCGCCGGCAGGTCCTCGGGAAAGAGGGCGGTCACGCGCGCTGCCGGCCATGGCGCGAGCGTCGCCCCCGGTTCCTCGAAGATGGGGGTCTCGGCTTCGGTATCCGCCGCGCTGTCGGCGGTGTCGACGCAGACCGCTCCGCTCGCGAGCAATTCATCGGACAGTTCGTCGACGCGTTCGCCGGGCGCGACGAACTGAATGGCAAGCCAAGCCACGTGCGGGTCAGCCGCCCTTGTTGGCGGCGAGCTTCTGTTCGAGGTAGTGGATGCTGGTTCCGCCGCGCAGGAAGTTGGCGTCGGTGAGCAACTGCTGATGCAGCGGGATGTTGGTGCTGATGCCTTCCACGATCATCTCCGACAGCGCGACGCGCATGCGGGCGATCGCCTGCTCGCGGGTCTCGCCGTAGGCAATCACCTTGCCGATGAGGGAATCGTACTGGGAGGGCACGAAGTAGTTGGCGTAGATGTGCGTGTCGACGCGTACCCCCGGGCCGCCGGGCGGGTGATACGACTCGATGCGACCGGGGCTGGGCGTGAACTTGTACGGGTCCTCGGCGTTGATGCGGCACTCGATCGCATGCCCGCGAAAGGCGACGTCTCCCTGCCGCACGCGGAGCTTCTCGCCCGCCGCAATGCGGATCTGCTCTTGGACGATGTCGATGCCCGTGATCATCTCGGTGACCGGATGCTCGACCTGCACGCGGGTGTTCATCTCGATGAAGTAGAACTCGCCGTCCTGGTATAGGAACTCGAAGGTGCCGGCGCCGCGATAGTTGATCTTGCGGCAGGCCTCGGCGCAGCGGTCGCCGATCTGGTTGCGCCGGCGCGTGGGCAGCTGCGGCGCCGGGGCTTCCTCCATGATCTTCTGGTGTCGCCGCTGCATGGAGCAGTCGCGGTCGCCCAGATGCACGGCATTGCCCAACTCGTCCGCCAGCACCTGGATCTCGATGTGGCGCGGTCGCTCCAGGTACTTCTCGAGATAGAGCTCGGGGTTGCCGAAGGCGGCCTGTGCCTCGGCGCGGGTCGTCGCGACTGCGTTGAGCAGCGCGGCCTCGGTGTGGACGACGCGCATGCCGCGGCCGCCGCCTCCGCCCGCCGCTTTCACGATGACCGGATAGCCCACCGCGCGCGCAAGTTTGACGATTTCCGCCGAGGTTTCCGGCAGTACGCCCTCGCTGCCCGGCACGCAGGGGACACGGGCGCGCTTCATCGCCTGCTTCGCGCTTACCTTGTCACCCATCAGGCGGATCGTGTCGGGGCGTGGGCCGATGAACACGAAGCCGCTTTTTTCCACCTTTTCGGCGAAGTCGGCGTTTTCGGAGAGGAAGCCGTAGCCGGGATGGATTGCCTCTGCGTCCGTGACTTCCGCCGCGCTGATGATGGCGGGAATGTTGAGATAGCTCTCACTGGAGGGCGGCGGGCCGATGCAGACCGACTCGTCGGCAAGGCGCACGTACTTCGCCTCGCGGTCGGCCTCGGAATGCACGACGACCGTCTTGATGCCGAGCTCGCGGCAGGCGCGCTGCACACGAAGCGCGATCTCGCCGCGGTTGGCGATCAGTATCTTTTCGAACATGGGCGCGAACCGGTGCCAGTCGGGGAGCGTGGTGCCGGCGGTCTCGCGACCGATCGCGTCCTCGTCACGCGAAACTCAGCCGATCAGGAAGAGCGGCTCGCCGAACTCGACCGGCTGCCCGTTCTCGACATAGATCTCTTTCACGACTCCGCCCTTGTCGGATTCGATCTCGTTCAGGAGCTTCATCGCTTCGATGATGCAGAGAGTCTCGCCTTCCTTCACCTGACTGCCGACTTCCACGAACGTGGGGGCGCCGGGAGAGGGTGCACGATAGAAGGTGCCCACCATTGGTGACTTGACGACGTGGCCTTCCGGTTCGGCGGCCGCTGCGGCAGGGGCGGGTGCTCCCGGGGCTGCCGCGATCGCCGCCGGTGCGGGCTGCAGACCGTTGGCCATGACGATCTGGGCGGGCCCCTGGGCGCCGACGCGGGCGATGCGCACGCGTTCCTCGCCCTCGGTGATCTCGATCTCGGCGATGCCGGATTGCTCCACCAGGTCGATCAGTTTCTTCAGCTTTCTGAGATCCATGGTCATTTCCCTCGCCGGTAGCCGAGCGCAAATTCGAGGGCGAGTTCGTAGCCGCGGGCACCCAGGCCGCTGATCACGCCGACCGCGATATCGCTGAAATAGGAGTGGTGGCGAAAGGCCTCGCGTGCGAAGACGTTGGACAAATGAACCTCGACAAATGGAATGTTCACGGCGGCCAGGGCGTCGCGCAACGCGACGCTCGTGTGCGTGAGCGCCGCCGGGTTGACGATCGCGAAGTCGACTCCCGAGCGAGCGGCCGCCTGCACGCGATCGACCAGATCCCCCTCCGCATTGCTCTGGTGCGACTCCAGTCGCACGCCGGCTTCAGTGGCACGCCGGGCGAGCGTCGCGTCGATCTCAGTCAGCGTCACGCGACCATAGTGCTGGGGTTCACGCGCACCCAGGAGGTTGAGATTGGGGCCGTGCAGAACCAGGATATGCTGTGGGGTGGACGCCGCCGGCATCCGCGAAGTTTGACGCAGTTCGATGCATTTCGTCCAGCCATCATTGCATTTGACCGGCCGGCATGGACGTCCGGCGATCTGGCGTGAACCGCGGCGAATCTCAGAGAAGTGGCTCGATTGCGCGCGTGAGCTTCGCCTCGTCGAGACCGCCCAGCTCGGTCCCGGCGAGCGTGCCGCTGCGATCGAAAACGACCGTGAAAGGCAGTCCGCCGTGCGTATTGCCGAGCGTTCGCAACAGCTCCACGGCATCGAGCCCGCCGACCAGTACGGGATAGTTGAAGCCCATCTTGGCGGCGAAGGGCGCGACCTTCTCCTGCGCCTCGACGGCAATCCCCACGAACTGCAGACCGCGGTCCCCCCAGCGAGCCTGCATGCGGATGAACTCCGGAATTTCCTTGAGACACGGCGGACACCAGGTCGCCCAGAAATTCACGACGAGCACCTTGCCGCGCCACTGCTCCAGCGGCTGCGCGCGACCATCCAGGTCCGGGAAGCTCGCCTTGGCGAGCGTGTCCTGGAAGCCCGTCCGCGCTGCAGGCGCGGCGGCGCCAGCCGGACGACGAGCGTCGGTGGTGAGATAGCGGACTGCGACGCCTGCGGCGGCCGCGACCAGCGCGACGACCACGAACAGGACGCCGGCGCGGGTTCGGGTCATCGTCCGACCTGTGCCAGGGCGGTGAGGAAGGAATCTGCGGGCTTGAAGCCGGTCACCCGCAGCGCGGAGAGTTCGCTGCCCGCTGCCGAAAAGAAGATGTAGCCCGGCGGGCCGAAGAGGTTGAAGCGCTGCAGGAGCGCGCGATCGCCTGCGGTGTTCGCCGTCACGTCGGCCTGCAGGAGTACGAAATCGGCGAGCGCCGCGCGGACCCGGGGATCGCTAAAGGTAAAGCGGTCCATCTCCTTGCAGGCGACGCACCAGTCGGCGTAGAAGTCGAGCATGACCGGCCGGCCACGCGCCTGCTCGAGCTGCGCTTCCAGCTCCCCCAGGTTGCGCACGCGCTGGAACTGCAGTGCCGGTGCCGTTACCGTGGCGCTCGCCCGGAGCCCCGAAAGGGGCTGCAGCGGATCGCGACCGCCGGACAGCGCGCCGATGAGCAGCGCCACGCCCAGCAACAGGACGATGACGCCCATGCCCTTCGCGAGCTTGCGCATGCCGGAGGCGCCGTGCGGCAGCGGATCGAGCGCGTGCAGGAAAATCGCCGAGCAGATGCAAAGCGCCGCCCACGCGAGCATCACGACGACGGCCGGGAGCAGCGGCGTGACGAGCCAGATCGCCACCGCCAGCATGACCACGCCGAACCCCTGCTTCACCGATTCCATCCACGGCCCCGAGCGCGGCAGCACGGCCCCGCCGGTCGCGCCGATCAGGAGCAGCGGCATGCCCATGCCGAGGCCCATGGAGAAGAGTGCAGCGCCGCCCTGGATGGCTTCACGCGTCTGCGAGATGTAGAGCAGCGCGCCGGCGAGCGGTGGTGCTACGCACGGTCCGACGATCAGCGCGGACACGGCGCCCATTCCAAACACACCGGCGAAGTGGCCGCCATGCAGGCGATTCGCCTCGGCGGCGAGCTTGCTCTGCAGAAACGTCGGCAGCTGCAGCTCGAACAGCCCGAACATGGAACAGGCGAGCAGCACGAACACCGCCGCGAAGGTGGCGAGCACCCAGGGTGTCTGCAGTGCCGCCGAGAGCATCGTGCCGGAGAGCCCCGCCGCGATTCCGGCCGCGGCATAGGTGAGGGCCATGCCGAGCACGTAGGCCAAAGCGAGCAGGAAGCCGCGGGTGTGCGAGAGATGCGCGTGCTCGTGCCCGGCGATGATGCCGGAGAGGATCGGGATCATCGGGAAGACGCAGGGCGTGAGGGCGAGCAGCAGCCCGAAGCCGAAGAACGCGGCGATCGACGCCCACAGACCGCCGTCGCGCAGGGTGGCGGCGATGCGGCTGTCTTCCGCGACGGCGTTGAGCGGTTCCGCCGTGGCCGCCGCGACGGCCAGTCCGCCGCCATCCAGGGCAAAGGTCTTCGTCATCGGCGCATAGCAGAGTCCTTTGTCGGCACAGCCCTGGTAATCGACCGCCAGCGTGGGGCGCGCGGCCCCGTCGCCGCTGAGTTCGACCAGCGCTTCGAACGGCTGGTGGTAGACCTCCGTCTGGCCGAAGGTCGGGTCGTGCTTGGGCTCGGCCGGCGGCAGCGTGGCGCGGGCGGGCTGTCCGCCCGCATCCTCCAGCCGAAACGCGAGCTTGTCGCGATAGAGGTAATAGCCGGGGGCCGGAGCAAAGCGCACGATCGCCGAGGTGGCGTCGCGGCGCTCTGCCTCGACCCGGAAGGCCTGATCCGGCGGCAGGAACTCCGGCTGCGCACGGCTGCCGCCAAAGGACTTGAAGAGATCGTCGACGGCACCCGCAGCGGCCAGCGGCAGCAGCAGGAGCGCCATCAGGAGGACGGCGGGTCCGCGCGTTCTCGGAATCATGCGGCGCGAACGGTTAGGACGTGGCGGGCAGCGTCTCCGCCGCGACCCATTCGAGGTAGGCGGGCAGGCCGTGGCTCAGGGGCACGGCCACGATCTCCGGGACGTCGTACGGATGCCGGGCGCGGATCGCCTGTTCGACGGCAGCGTAGAGCGCTGTCCGGGTCTTGATCAGGACCGGCACCTCTGCCGCCGTTTCGATCGCTCCCTGCCAGCGATAGATCGAGGTGCAGCCGCCGAGCACGTTCACGCACGCCGCCACGCGGGCATCCACCAGCGCCCGCGCCAAGGCCAGCGCGCTCTCGCGGTTCGGGAGATTGGTGAAAATGAGCAAGGTGTCCACGGCGGTTGCTTTGCGGCAAATGCCCAATTCTAGCGGCTTTCGTTGCGTCGGACTTGCGCCTGCCTTCTACGCGACCGGCGCGTCGCGGCGTTTGCGGGCGAACTCTGCGAGCGCGCTTCGGACCGTGGGATAGCGCAGCCGCACGCGGAGTTCCTTCGTAAGACGCGTGTTCGAGAGTCGTCGCGACTCGCGCATGAAGGACAGCAGTTCGGGGGCCAGGCGCGCCTGGGCAACGGCCCAGGTCACCCGTGGTGGCCGGCGCAGCCCGAAAGCGTCCGCGACGGCATCGAAGTAGTCCCCCATCCTGAGGGCACTCTCGTCCACCGCGTGGTAGACGCGCCCGGGGCGGCCGCGTCGCAGCGCGGTCGCGCAGATCTGCGCGAGGTCGTCGGCGTGCACGTGATTCGAGAAGGAATCCTCCTCGGCCACCAGCGCCGGGGTGCCTGCCTCGATGCGTGCGAGCGGCAGGCGCTCGGCGGCGTAGATGCCGGGCACGCGCAGGATCGAGACGCTGACGCCGGTGCGACGCTGGAACGCTCGCAGCCGTCGCTCGGCGTCGACGCGGCGGCGCGCGCGGGCGGTCTCGGGGCGCACGCGGCGCGTCTCCGGCACCAGCGCGCCGCGACAATCCCCGTAGACACCCGAGGTACTGATATAGAGAAGGCGGCGTGGTAGACTTCCGCCGCCTCCGAGGGCTGCCAGGAGGTGCGCAGTGCGCGTATCGTGGTCCCCTTTCGGCGGCGGTGGGGCCAGATGGAGAATCTCGTGCGCGACGCCGCGAAGCCGGCGGAGATGGGCGCAGCGGTCGAGGTCACCGGCGATCGGCGTGATGCCCCGGGCGCGCAGCAAAGCGCGCTGCTCCGGACGATGCACGAGTCCGTAGAGGCGGTAGCGTCGGGCGAGCAGCGGTGCCGCGCGCAACGCCACGTCACCGCAACCGACGATCAGCAGTCGTCGCATCGCCGCAGTGTAAAGGAGTTGCACCGCCCGCCCGCGTGTGCGCCGGTGCAATCGAAAGGACCACGATGAGCTTCCGCGTCACCATCAAGCCGAGCGACCACGTGTTCGAAGTGGCACCCGATGAGACCGTGCTCCAGGCCGCGCTGCGGCAGGGCTTCCCGCTGCCGTACGGCTGCCGTGACGGCGCCTGCGGGTCGTGCCGGGGCCACATCGCCGCGGGCGAGGTCGATCATGGGCGCTACCAGCCGAGTGCGCTGTCCGAGGCCGACCGCGCGGCAGGCTTCGCGCTCTTCTGCCAGGCGCGCCCGCTGTCCGATCTCATCATCGAATCGCGCGAGGTCGGCGCCGTGCGTGACATCCCGATCAAGACCCTGCCCTGCCGCGTGCAGAAGATGGAGCGGCTCGCACCGGACGTGATGGCGCTCCATCTGCGGCTGCCGGCGAATGAGCGTCTGCAGTTCCTGGCGGGACAGTACATCGAAATCCTGACCCGCGACGGCAAGCGCCGCGCCTTCTCCATGGCAAACGCGCCGCACGATGACGAGCACCTCCAGCTGCACCTGCGGCACTACACTGGCGGCACCTTCACCGAGTACGTCTTCACGCGCATGCGCGAGCGCGAGATCCTTCGCTTCGAAGGGCCGTTCGGCACCTTCTTCCTGCGCGAAGACAGCGACAAGCCGATCGTTTTCCTCGCCAGCGGCACCGGCTTCGCCCCGATCAAGAGCGTTCTTGAGCACGCGTTCCACCGCGGCATCGAGCGGCCGATGGTGCTGTACTGGGGCGCGCGCACGCGCGCGGACCTCTACCTCGACGCGCTGGCGCGGCAATGGGCGGCGGCGCATCCCAATTTCCGCTACGTGCCGGTGCTGTCCGAGGCGCGCCCGGAAGAAGCGTGGACCGGGCGCACGGGATTCGTGCATCAGGCGGTGATGGAGGACCTGCCGGACCTGTCCGCCTACCATGTCTACGCCTGCGGCGCACCGGTGATGGTGGAAGCGGCGCATCGGGATTTCACCAGCCGCTGCCGGCTGCCCGAGGACGCTTTCTTCTCCGACGCGTTCACCACCTCGAGCGACGGCCGCAAGAATACGGCGGCAGGTTAGCCTCTCCGTCCGTCGCGGACGCCTCACGCAGTCGGATCCTCCACCGGCCTCGTCGGTGCGCGCTATACCACCGTGCGCCGGCGGCCGCCCGTGTTGGATTTCACCTGATAGAGCGCCAGTTCGAGCCCCTTGCGGTAGTGGGTGGCAGCCTCGTCGGGAAGATCGCGCCGCTCCTTGAGCTGGGCGAGGCCGAGGTGCGCGGAGTAGCTCTCCTCCACGGACAGGCTCGCTTCCAGATAGCTTTCTGCCTTGCCCCATAGCCCCTGTCGCGCGCACAACCGTCCCAGCGTGAGCAGCAGGGTGGCATCGTCGGGATGATCCGGCAGCCACTTCTCCGCGAGCTCGATCTGCCGTCGCACGTCCTGCCCCAGGCACTCGCCGTAGAGCGCGGCGAGCCCGCTGTCCCACGCCACCGCGAGGCTGTCCTCGATGATCCGGTGCGCCTGTGCGCAGCCGCCGAGGGCGATGTAGACCTGCGCGGCGACGGCGGCGATCTTGGTGTCGGTCCGCTCCTCGCCGGACAGCTTCTGCCAGTATTCGGTGAGACTTGCCGCGTCCAGGGTGCGGCGCCGCAGGTTCTCGATGTGCGCATTGCGGCTCACCTGCTGCACGCGCAGCGCATCGAACACGCCACGCTTGCCCAGGCTCGCGGCGAGTTCGAGCACGCGATCCCAGTTGCCGAGCCGCTGCTGCAGGCGAAGCTCCAGGCGCATGACCGCCGGGTGCCTGTGCTCGACGCCCTGCAAGGATGCCAGCGCTTCGTCGAAGTGCTGCTGCTCGGCGAGCAGTTCGGCCTGCGCCACGCGCGCGAGATCGGCGTCGGGAGAATCATTGCGGATGGCGCGCGCCAGATAGTCGTCGCGCTTGTCGAACGCCTTCAACTCATGCGCGGCGCGCGCAGCGATCACCGCCGACAGGATCGGCGATTCGTGGAGTTCCAGCGCCTCGGCTGCCGACCTTTCCGCGCGCGCGAAGCGGCCGACGAAGAGCGCACCGATCGCCTCGTTCAACGCACGCCGCCCGCGCTCGCGGCGACGCGTCTCGTGAAACTCGCGCACCTGCTCGGGGATGCGCAGCGCATTCGACACGAAGCGTGTCATCACGTAGAAGAGGGCGTAGCCGGCGAGCACGATGAGCACGAGCAGATTGACGGAAAGCTCGGCCCGGTACGGCGGCAGCACGATCAGCACATAACCGCTGGAATAGCGCGAGGCCACGGTGAGCGCGACCGCCAGCGCGGCGAGCGCCAGCAGCCACAGCAGCGCCTTCATCGCGCCCGCGCTCCCTTGGCGACCGGCTTTGCGGGGGCGGTGGTGTCCGGCACTTCCGCCGTGTCGCGCGCAATCTTGTAATTACGCACGGCTTCGAGGCTCGCGGCGAGATCGGGCAGTTCGATGCTGACCGGGCTCTCCTGCAGCTCGCGCAAGGTGGCGAGCGCGCTCGTCACTGCCTTGTTCTCGGTGTCGAAGTAGCGGTTGAGCCACTCGCGGGAGGACGCGATGTCGGCTTGATACGCCACCGGGTCGCGCTGCAGGAGGGCGATGCGCGCCGAGAGCAGCCGCAGCTTCAGGTTCTCGCGCGCAAAGTAGGCCTGCTCGGGGGCGAGCAGCGGCACCTCGGCGCGGTCGAGCTTCTGCAGACGCACCATCTGCTTGAAGTCTGCCAGTGCCTCGCGCACCACCCGCTGCCACGCGCTCTCGCCTGCCGGTGGCGGCGGCGCGGTCTCGCGCTCGGACAGCGGTCGCACTTCCATGGCGAGCGGCAACGCATCGATCTGGCCGAGCAGCGAATCGAGCCGCACCGCGATGCCGACGGTATCGACGTAAGGCAGCGCCTTCAGGCGTTCGATGTCCTTGCCGATTACCTTCCGCAGCGGGATGAGCTGTGGCTTGTCGAGGCGCTGCAGGCGGCTGTCGGCGGTCTGCAGGGCGAGCAGCGCGGCGCGCACGTCGCCGGCGAGCTGCAGCTGCTGCGACGCGATCGCCACGATCTGCTCGATTTCCGAGATCGACCAGTCGTCGCGGTTGCGCGAAAGCTCCTGGTAGAGCGACTCCAGCGCCACCTGCTGGTTCTGCGACTGGGCGAGCTTGTCCTCCAGCACGCCCACCTTGACCGCGATGTCGCGCGACGCCTCCTGTGCCTGCTGCGCCAGCACCCGCCCCTCGCGATTCTGCGCGTCGATCTCGGCGAGACGCTGCGCAAGCTCCTGACGCATCGCCTGGGCGTCGCTGCGTGCGGCAAACCAGTGCCACGCGAGCAGCGCGAGGGCGAGCGCCGCCAGGATGAGTGCGATGCTGCCGGGCGGCAGAGAAGGACGCGGCGTCTCGCGCGGCGCGGCGACAGCGTCGGCGGCTGCGGGGGCGGAAAGCTGCGGGGCGGGATCGTCCATGGGAGACTCAGACAGGTCGGTGCAGGGCGCCGCCGCCGCTCCACCACTCGATCATGCCGGCCAGGATGCCGTCGTCGTTCGGCCCGGTCAGCAGCACGCGCGTGGCACCGAGCGCGCGGGCGGTCTCCGCGATGCGCTCGTGCGGCACCACGAGCAGCGTGTGCTCGAGCCATGCACGACCCGTGGTGCCGACCATCTCGAACAGGTTGCGCACCCCTTCGCTGCTGGTGACGACGATTCCCGACAGAAGATCCTGTGCCCAGAGCTCGAACAGCGGCGCCGGATCGGCATCGGGCTTCGCACGGCGGTAGCATTCGGCATACTCGACGACGGCCCCTCGCGCCGTCAAGGTGTCGCCGAGCAGATCGCGTCCGCCCACACCGCGGAAGATGACGATGCGCCGGCCGGCGACTGGTTGCATCTCGGCTGCATCGAGCAGCGCCTCGCTGTCGAAGCGCGTCGTCGGTGCGATGACGTCGGCAATCCCGGCGCGACGCAGCGCGGCGGCCGATCCCTGGCCGACGGTGGCCGCGCGCACGTGCGGCGGTAGTCCGCCGGCCGCCGCGATGGCCGCGAGCGCTCTTTGCACCGCATTCGGACTGACGAAGATGGCGAGGTCGAACCCCGCGATGCGGCGCACGATCGCCAGCAGCGGCGCGGCGTCCTCGATGTCGCGTATCTCCAGCACGGGGAACACCACCGGCGTTCCGCCCGCCGCGCGAATGCGCTCCGCCAGCGGATGCGCCTGTTCTGCCGGTCGCGTGACGACGATGGTGCGTCCCGTGAGCATGTGCGGATCGGCAGCCTGTTCCATCAGGTAGCGGCGGCGCGGGCAAGGATGCCGGCGGCGCCGCGCCGGAAGAGCTCGCGCGCCAGCGCTTCACCGAGCGCCTCCGGAGCGTCGAGCCCGCCGTCGCCGCGCGCGGTGAGGTGCTGCGATCCGTCCGGGTTGGCCACGAACGCGGTCATGTGGATGCGTCCGTTCTCGATGCGTGCGTAGCCACCGAGCGGCAGGTTGCAGCTGCCTGCGAGCGCGCGGCTCAGCGCCCGTTCGGCACGCACGCAACGTGCGCTCGCATCGTCGTTGAGGGCGGCGACGGCGGCGATCATGTCGGTGCGCGCGGCACGGCACTCGACGCCGAGCGCCCCCTGACCGACTGCGGGCACGCTCTCCTCGGTCGGGATGCAGGCGGTGATGCGCGATTCAAGCCCGAGTCGTTTCAAACCGGCCGCGGCGAGGATGACGGCATCGAACTCGCCCGCGTCGAGCTTGCGCAGCCGCGTCTGCACGTTGCCGCGCAGCGGTGCGACGGTGAGACCGGGATAACGCGCGCGGATCTGGCTTTCGCGGCGCAGGCTGGAGGTGCCGACCACGGCGCCCGCGGGCAGCTCCGACAGGCGCGTGCAGCGCGTCGACACGAACGCGTCCCGCGGATCCTCGCGCTCACCGATCGCCGCGATGATGAAGCCCTCGGGCAAGGTCATCGGCACATCCTTCATCGAGTGCACCGCGATATCTGCATCGCCCGCTTCGAGCGCCGCTTCGAGCTCCTTCACGAAAAGTCCCTTGCCGCCGACCTTGGCGAGCGATGCACCGAGACGACGGTCGCCTTCCGTGGTCATGCCGAGCAGACGAATTTCCGTTTCCGGATATAATGCAGCGAGTCGAGCCTCGACGTGGTGTGCCTGCCAGAGTGCGAGCGCACTCTCCCGGGTGGCGATGACGATGCGTGCCGGCACTTGCCGGGTTACAGACTCACTGCTCCTCAAACCGCGTCTCTCGATTGTCCCTGTTCCGAATCGCCCTGCGCCCCTGCCTGACCGCGCGGCGATTTTATCATGCACCCCCTGGTCCCGGTGGCCCGCTGGCGCCGGCAAGGCGGCCGTTTCCCTCATCACGCGGAGGACCCTCGTCATGAACGATCGCACCGAAAGCAATGCAGCGCGCGGTGTGTTCACACCGGATGCTGAGGCGGACAAGGACGCCCCCCTGCGCGATGACATCCGGTTGCTCGGGCGCGTGCTCGGCGACACGCTGCGCGAAGAGCACGGCGACGCCGCCTTCGACCTGATCGAGCGCACGCGGCAGATGGCGATCCGCTTTCGCCGCGAGCGCGATCCGGCCACCAAGCGCGAGCTCGAACGCATGCTGGGCACGCTGCCGTACGAGGAAGTGGTGGTCGTCGCGCGCGCCTTCACCTTTTTCTCGCAGCTCGCCAACATCGCCGAGGATCTGCACCACAATCGCCGCCGCCGCATTCATCAGCGCGAGGACACACAGCCGCAGGAAGGCAGCTTCGCCCTGGCGCTCGCGCGCGTGCGCGCAGCGGGGTTTGGCGCGGACGACATCGAGCGCTTCTTTGCGGAAGGCGTTGTGACGCCGGTGCTGACCGCGCATCCCACGGAGGTGCAGCGCCGCGCCGTGCTGAACCGCCAGCGCGAGCTGACGCGCCTCCTGCTCGAGCGCGATCGCCTGCAGCTCACGCCGGTCGAGCTCGCGGCGAGCGAGGAAGAAATCCGGCGCGACGTGCTGTCGCTGTGGCAGACGCGCATCCTGCGCTCGGTGCGGCTCACGGTGGCGGACGAGATCGAGAACGGTCTCGCCTACTACGACTACACGTTCCTGCGCGAAATCCCGAAGCTCTATACCGACATCGAGCGCATGCTCGCGGTGGCATGGCCCGAGCGCACGCCGCCGGTGGCATCGGTCCTGCGCATGGGCAGCTGGATCGGCGGCGACCGCGACGGCAACCCCTTCGTCACGCACGAGGTGACACAGCACGCGATGCGCCGCCATGCAACGGTGGCGTTCCAATACTATCTCGCGCAGACCTACGCCCTGGGCGCCGAGCTCAGCATGTCGCGCCGCCTGGTCGGTGCGCGCCCCGAATTGGAGGCGCTCGCCCTCGACCCTGCCTTGCAGGACGAGCAACGGGCGGACGAGCCCTACCGCGGCGCCATCGCCACCATCTATGCGCGGCTCGCGGCCACCGCGCGCGACCTGGTCGGGCTGTCGGCGGAGCCGCCGCCGGTCACCGCCGCCGAGCCATACCCGACGCCGGAGGCGTTCGTCGAGCATCTGGACGTCATCGACCGGTCGCTGCGCAGTCACGGCTCGGCGCGCATCGCCGACGGCAGGCTGCACGATCTGCGGCGAGCAGTGCGGGTGTTCGGCTTCCATCTGGCGACGCTCGACATGCGGCAGCACTCCGGCATCCACGAGTCGGTCGTCGCGGAGCTGTTCGAACAGGGGGAAAACGCCGGCAGCTATTCCGAGATCGACGAGAACGCGCGCATCGAGTGGTTGCTGCGTGAGATCGAAACGCCGCGACCTTTGCGTTCGCCCTTCATCGAGTACAGCGAATCGACCCGCCGGGAGCTCGCCATCTTCGACGCGGCGGCGGATATCCATCGGCGCTATGGCAGGGCTGCGCTCCCGAACTACGTCATCTCCAAGACCGACGGCGTGAGCGACCTGCTCGAGATCGCGCTGCTCATGAAAGAGGTCGGGCTGCTGGAGGTTCGGCCGGAGCCGCGGCTCGCCGTGAACATCGTGCCGCTTTTCGAGACCATCGGCGATCTGCGCGCTTGTGGGCCGATCATGGATCGCCTGCTCGGACTCGAAACATACCGCCGGCTGCTGGCGACGCGTGGTAACAACCAGGAGGTGATGCTCGGCTATTCCGACAGCAACAAGGACGGCGGCTATCTCACCGCCAACTGGGAGCTGCACAAGGCCGAAGCGGTACTGGTCGAGGTCTTTCGCAAGCACGGCGTGGGACTGCGCCTGTTTCACGGGCGCGGCGGCAGCGTTGGCCGCGGCGGCGGACCGAGCTACCAGGGCATCCGCGCCCAGCCACCCGGCAGCGTGAACGGCCAAATCCGCGTCACGGAGCAGGGCGAGGTCATCGCCAGCAAGTACGCCGACCCCGACATCGGCCGGCGCAACCTGGAAACGCTCGTCGCCGGCACACTCGAAGCCACGCTCGTGCCCCACGGCCATCCCGACCAGGACCTCGACGCCCACTACCGGATCATGGACGGTCTGTCGGAAACCGCATACCAGGCCTATCGCCGGCTGGTGTACGAGACGCCGGGGTTCGTCACCTTCTTCCGGCAGGCGACGCCGATCACCGAGATTGCGGACCTGCACATCGGCAGCCGGCCGGCAGCGCGCAAGCGCTCCGACCGCATCGAGGACCTGCGGGCGATCCCCTGGGTGTTCAGCTGGTCGCAGTCGCGCATCATGCTGCCGGGCTGGTACGGCTTCGGCACCGCCATCGAGGATTACCTGAAGCGCGAGGGCGACGCGGGGCTCGCGACGCTGCAGGAGATGCATCGCGTCTGGCCGTTCTTCCAGGCGCTGCTCTCGAACATGGACATGGTGCTCGCCAAGAGCGAGATGAGCATCGCCTCACGCTATGCCGATCTCGTCACCGATGACCTGCTGTCGGAGCGCATCTTCACCGACATCTACAACGAGTGGAAGCGCACCGGGGAGCAGCTCTGCGCGATCACCGGACAGCGCAGTTTCCTGCAGTCGAACCCCTCGCTCGCCCGCAGCTTCCGCAACCGGCAGCCCTACATCGACCCGCTGAACCACCTGCAGGTCGGGCTTCTGCGGCGCTACCGTTCCGGCGAGCAGGACGAGAAGACCAAGCGGGCGATCCTGCTCACCATCAACGGCATCGCATCGGGGCTGCGCAACAGCGGGTAAGCAGCGCCGAGAACTTGGCGGTACCAGTAGCGACGCAGGCCTATGGCCTGCGTCTTCTTTCTAGGGGCGTGCGGCGGTGGCCGGCGCCAATCACTGCTGCCGCTGCCGGCCCGGCCACGTGCACACTTCTCCCGATCAGCGCGGCGCCCGGAACAGGCCACGCACGCTGAAGAGCGGCGAGTCGTACTCGCGCAGGCCGCGGTCGCGGTGATAGCGGTCGATGCGCGCGACCTCCTCGCGCGAGCCGAAGGTGAAGCCGACGCGCTGGTGCAAGTCGCCGGGCGCGACATCGAGCACGCGCTCGCGGCCGGTGCTTGCACAGCCGCCGGCCTGCTCCACGATGAAGGCGATGGGATTCGCCTTGTAGAGCAACTGCACTTGGCCGGGTCGCGCGGGGTCCCGCGCGTTGCGCGGGTACATGCACACCCCGCCGTGCAGCAGTATGTGGTGCGTTTCCGCGACCAGCGACGCGATCCAGCGCATGCTGAAGTCCTTGCCGCGCGGACCGTCCTCTCCGGCCAGACATTCGTCGATGTAGCGCTTCACCGCGGGCTCCCAGTAGCGGCTGTTGGACGCATCGATGGCGAACTCGCTGGCCGCCGCCGGAATGTGGATCGTTGGATGTGTCAGGAAGAACTCGCCGATCTGCGGATCGAGGGTGAAACCGTGCACGCCGGTACCCACGGTGATGACGAAGATCGTGGCCGGTCCGTAGATCGCATAGCCGGCGCAGACCTGTTCGCATCCGCTCTGCAGGAAGTCCGCCGTCACGGCGTCCTCGCCCGGGCGAACGGCACGCAGGATGGAGAAGATGCTGCCGACGCTGACGTTGACGTCGATCCTCGGTGAAGCGTCGAGGGCGTCGAAGACCAGGAGATACTTGCCGCGCGGATACTGCGCCGGAATCGCGCAGGGCTGCTCCATCTCTTCCGACACCATCCCGCAGAGATGGCCGCCCCACTCGTTCGCACGCAGGAACAGCTCGGCCGCGAGCAGGGGCAGCTTCTGCTGGCTTTCGCCCTGCATGCCGATCGAGGCCGCGCCGACCACGCCGCCAAGTGCACCATAGGCGGCCTGTTTGCCGATTGCCTTGCAGGCGAGGGCAACGTCAAGGATGAGCGCGTTCAGTTCACCGCTGGCACTCGGGTGACGCCGTCTCTCCTCGATCAGGAACTGGGTGAGCGTACTGCGATCGGCAAGCACTGCAGTGAAGTCTCCGGTTCAGAGGAAGATGCCGCCCGATATCTCGATGCGCTGACCGTTGATCCAGCGGTTGTCCTCGGTCAGCAGCGCCGCGATGGCGCCGCCGATGTCGTCGGGGACACCGACGCGGCCGAGCGCCGTCTGCGAGGCGATCTGAGCGTTGAGCTGCGCATTGTCACGCACGACCCCGCCGCCGAAGTCGGTCTCGATCGCCCCCGGGGCGACGGTGTTGACGGCGATGCCGCGGTGACCGAGTTCCCTGGCCATGTAGCGCGTCAGCACCTCGATCCCGCCCTTCATGGCGGCGTAGGCGGAATAGCCGGGCAGTGCAAAGCGGGCCAAGCCGGAAGAGAGATTGACGATGCGACCGCCGTCCGCGATCAGCGGCAGCAAAGCCTGGGTGAGGAAGAAAGTGCCCTTGAGGTGGATCTTCATCAGTTCGTCGAACTGAGCTTCGCTGGTCTCGGCGAAGGCAGCGTGGACGCCGGTGCCGGCGTTGTTCACCAGGAAGTCGAACGTCTCGCGCTGCCAGTGTCGATGCAGCTCCGTTTGCACCCGCGCCGCAAAGTCGGCGAAGCCGCGAGCGTCGCCGACATCCAGCGGCAGCGCGGTGGCGCGGGCACCCTTGCCGGCGATTTCCCGCGTCACGCTCTCGGCCTCCGCCACGCGACTGCGATAGGTGAAGAGCACATCCACACCCTTTTCGGCCAGGTGCAACGCCGTGTTGCGGCCGAGGCCGCGGCTGCCCCCGGTGACAATGGCGATTTTCCCGCTCACGTGAAAACTCCTTCTCGATCGGTCGGGACGCGCGCGATCCGCCCCTCCCGCTGCGGACAGTTTATTGCGAAGCGCTGTTGCGTGCTGCGACTTCTCACTGCCCTGTCGTCCGCGAAGACGGTACGCGAAATGCCGCGGGGTGTCTGCGCTTACCTGGGTACGAAGAAGTAGTAGTCGGCGGTGTAGGGGACGCGCGCGGACGTGGCAACCGTGGCTTCGGAGCAACCGGTCTTGGGCGCGACACCGCCCGCGGTGTTCACGCGCTGTATGCTCGTGACCTTGCTGAAGGCACCGGCCGGCCCGACCGACTTCGTGGAGAGCAGCAGCCACGGAATCGCTTCGGCCACCGGCGCATCGACGCGTTCGCGCACCGCACCGAGAATCCTGCTGCCATCGGTCGACTCCCAGTGGGGGCCGGCGTAGTGGCGGCCGATCTTGTTGCCGTGCCGGTCGAAGAGCTCGGCCTCAGGCGCCACGAACACCCATTCATAGGCGCCGGCCTGATCCTTCCCGGCGCGGCACTCGTAGATCTGCACACCCTTCGCGGGAACGATCATCGACAGCGATTCGTTCGCCCCGGGCTGCAGCTTCTCCGGCACCTTCACGGCGGGGGAGGCTGCGCAGGCGACGATGAGTGCCGTTGCCAGTGCGGCAAGCGTGAGGGGATGAAACATGATGCCGTCCTTTGCTCGATGGTGGGGACTCGACGTTGTCCGGGCACCGTACCGCCGGTGTTTCCACCAGCGGGAGGCGACCAGTACGCTCGAGCATTATGCGCGAAGCGCCGCCCATGCACGATTTCCGACAGCAGATTCGGCTCTTGTGACTGCCGGGCCGCTTGTCCCCTGGAGGCGGTCAGGGGCCGGGTGCACTTGCGGCGCAGAACTCGTCGAACGAGAGCCGATCGTTGAGATCGTCGTCGAGCCTCTTCCAGCTGGCGGTCGTCTCGGCCGACTTCCTCGCCTCGTCGCGGGTGATGTAGCCGTCCCGGTTCGCGTCGAGGATGCGGAACATGGACGTGCATCTGGCAAGGGTGGAGTCTCCAATCACCATGGGATCGACGTAGGGTCGCGTCTGCGCACCGCTGTCTTCCACCGGTTGGGCGAGCGCAGCGCTCAGCGCAATCAGCAGGCCTGCGATGAGTGAAACGGTGGCAAGGGTCGGAAAGGAAATCGAACGCTTCATGACAGGTTCCTCCGTGGAAACATTGACGGACGTACCAGCCGCAGCCTCCCTGTCCCGCGGCCGCGTCAAACAAGAAGCTGCGCACCCCGCGTGCCGACAGCAAACTAGTCATGAAGGAACAGTCCCTGACGCGGATATCGCATGCTTTGGGGATGCGTGGTCAATGCGACACAACGTCGCCGGACGGCGACGCAGCAGTGGTGTAGCCGGCGTTT
>JAEUMW010000018.1 GCA_016791345.1 Betaproteobacteria bacterium
TCTTCGGTTGAAGACGCGCACCGCGCGCTCGTCGATCAGGTGGTCGAGGTCGACGAGGATTTGATGGCCGCGTACCTCGAGCAAGGCGAGATCAACCCCGAACAATTGCACGCTCCCTTCGAGCGTGCATTGCGCGAGGGCCATCTGATCCCGGTCTGCTTCGTGTCGGCCCGGAATGGTGCAGGCATTTCCGAGCTTCTCGAGATCTTCGCCCGACTCATGCCGAACCCGACGGAGGGCAATCCGCCGGTATTTTTGAAGGGCGAGGGACCCGAGCCCGAGGAGATCGTTGCCGTCGCCGATCCGAAGAGGCACGTCCTCGCCCATGTATTCAAGGTGGTGGTCGACCCGTTCGTGGGACGCCTCGGCATTTTTCGCGTCCACCAGGGAACGATCACGCGCGACACGCAGCTTTTCATCGGAAATGGCCGCAAGCCCTTCAAGGTCGGCCACATGTTCCTGCTGCAGGGCAAGGAGCACGTCGAGACGGATCTGCTCGTGCCCGGAGACGTCGGTGCAGTCGCAAAGGTCGACGAGATCGAGTTCGATGCGGTGCTGCACGACTCTCACGACGAG
Organism: Betaproteobacteria bacterium; assembly: GCA_016791345.1. Lineage (NCBI taxonomy): Bacteria > Pseudomonadati > Pseudomonadota > Betaproteobacteria > Betaproteobacteria bacterium. The sequence goes on from JAEUMW010000018.1 coordinate 577, forward strand.
GATCACTACCACCTGCGCCCGCTCGAGTTTCCGCAGCCCATGTATGGGCTCGCGATCGAGCCCAAGCGTCGCGGTGACGAGCAGCGCATCTCCGACGTCCTGCACAAGCTGACGGCCGAGGATCCCTGCTTCACGGTCGAGCACAGCAGTTCCACTCACGAAACCGTCATCCGCGGACTCGGTGAGTTGCACGTGCGCTGCGTGCTCGAGCGCATGGCCGAGCAATACAAGGTGGAAGTCGTCACGCACCCGCCACGCATACCGTACCGCGAGACGGTCACTGCCAAGGCGGAAGGGCATCACCGCCACAAGAAGCAGACCGGGGGCGCGGGACAGTTCGGCGAAGTTTTCCTGCGCATCGAACCTCTGCCACGGGGAACAGGCTTCGAGTTCGTCGACGACGTTTACGGCGGCGCAATTCCTTCCCAGTTCATTCCCGCCGTCGAGAAGGGTGTGCGGCAGGTGCTCGACGCCGGTCCCCTGGCCGGCTTCCCGGTGCAGGACGTGCGGGTCGTCGTGTACGACGGAAAGTCGCACCCGGTGGACTCGAAGGAGGTGGCATTCGTGGCGGCGGGCAAGAAAGCCTTTCTCGACGCCATCCAGAAAGCGCGACCGATCGCGCTGGAGCCCATCGTCAACATCGAGATCTTTGCGCCGGACGCCACCATGGGCGATCTCGCCGGCGATCTATCGAGCAAGCGCGGACAGGTGACGGGCACGCAGAATCAGCGCGCCGGCATGGTCAAGATCAAGGGGCTGGTGCCGCTGGCGGAACTCAACAGCTACCACTCGCGGCTCAAGTCGATGACCGGCGGTCAGGGGTCCTACTCGATAGAACTGAGCCGCTACGAAGCAGTGCCGCCCAACGTACAGCAGCAGCTAGTGGCGCAGAAGAAGGTGGTGCAGGAAGAAGAGTAGGGCGAGGGCCCGACTGACTTACCTCAGCCGCCTGGCGGTGTAGTCGTCTTCGATGTGGTCCCGAAAGTAGCTCACGATCGACGGTGCAGCCATCAGGCGTCGATGGGTCTCCGTTGGCACGCGTAAGTACTGATTGATCCTGCCGTCGGTGAACTCGATCTCCAGGGTCTGGCTGCCGGCGTCATAGCCGACGCTCCGGATCTTGTCGGAGCTAACCTTCCTGCGTTCCATCTCCGACTCCTTGCTGGCAGATACACCACCGCCCTGTTCGTGCATCGAAAAGAGTGCCTGCGGGCGATTCCACCCGCGCGCCGGGAAAGCCACCGTTGGCTGTCCCAGGCCGCGGGGGGCAAGGGGCTCAAACTGCACGCACCTTCGCCCACCCGCAGGCAGGACCCACCTCAGTTAGGTTTGCCGGAGATCGGAAAAGGCCATGCGCCCGGCACCGAAACAGGCTTACTGCTCTCGGCGCTCTCCGGTGCGGCGGGGGTAGCAGCTGGCTTGGCCGGCTTCTTCGTCGCCGGCTTCTTGACTGCCGGAGCCGTCGCTTTTTTCGCCGCGGTTTTCTTCGGCGCAGCCGCCTTCTTGGGCGCAGCCGCCTTCTTCGGCGCTGCTTTCTTCACGACCTTCTTGGCGGCCGTCTTCTTCACCGCACCGGCGGCCTTCTTCGGTGCCGCCTTCTTCGGCGCTGTTTTCTTCACGACCTTCTTGGCGGCCGGCTTCTTCACGACCTTCTTGGCGACTGCTTTCTTGGCCGTTCCCGCTGCCTTCTTCGGCGCGACCTTCTTGACGACTTTCTTGGCGACTGTCTTGCGCGCCGTGGTCGTCTTCTTGGCGGCCGGCTTCTTGACCGCCTTCTTGGCTAACGGCTTCTTGGCTGCGGTCTTCTTGACCGCAACGGCAGCCTTTTTCGCAGCCGGTTTACGGGCCGCGGGTTTCTTCGCTTTGGTTGCCACTAGAACCTCCTTGTTGAGTGGTAAGGCATTGCACTTCAAAGCAGGGACACCCGGAGGGTGTCTTCACCACTGCCAGCACCCGAAGCCGCGTGGTGCACGAAGCACCCGCGGCTGCCGGGTAACTCAGCAGCTTTGTCGAGACGCGAATCCCGCGGTCTCACACCGCGGAAGCCGCGCCTGCAATCCTTTACCGTCGCGCTCGCGCGCGCTCGTCAATCAGTCCCAGTTGAGCGCACCGCCCGTTTGGTACTCGATGACACGCGTTTCGAAGAAATTGCGCTCCTTCTTGAGATCGATCATCTCGCTCATCCAGGGGAACGGATTGTTGGCCCCCCGGAAGAGCGGTTCGAGACCGATCTGCACGCAGCGCCGATTGGCAATGAAGCGAAGATATTCCTTGAACATGGGCGCATTGAGTCCGAGCACGCCGCGCGGCATGGTGTCCTCCGCGTAGCGGTATTCGAGTTCGACGCCCCGTTGCATGAGATTCCTGATTTCCTCACGGAACTCGGGAGTCCACAGGTGCGGATTCTCGAGCTTGATCTGGTTGATGACGTCGATGCCGAAATTGCAGTGCATCGACTCGTCGCGAAGAATGTACTGATACTGCTCGGCCGCGCCGGTCATCTTGTTCTGGCGCCCGAGGGCGAGTATCTGGGTGAATCCGACGTAGAAAAACATCCCCTCCATGATGCAGGCGAAAACGACCAGACTCTTCAGGAGTCGCTGGTCCGCCTCGGCCGTTCCGGTCCGGAAGGTCGGATCGGTCAACGTATCGATGAAGGGAATCAGGAACTCGTCCTTCTCGCGGATGCTGGCGATCTCGTGGTAGGCGTTGAAGACTTCGCCCTCGTCGAGCCCCAGGCTTTCCACGATGTACTGATAGGCGTGCGTGTGGATGGCTTCCTCGAAGGCCTGCCGCAGCAGGTACTGCCGGCATTCAGGCGCCGTGATGTGGCGATAGGTGCCGAGCACGATGTTGTTCGCCGCCAGCGAATCCGCGGTGACGAAGAATCCGAGGTTGCGCTTGACGATGCGGCGCTCGTCCTCGGTCAAGGCGTTCGGATTCTTCCAGGTCGCGATGTCGCGACTCATGTTGATCTCCTGCGGCATCCAGTGGTTGGCGCACGCAGCCAGGTATTTCTCCCACGCCCACTTGTACTTGAAGGGAACGAGCTGATTGACGTCGGTCTTGCCGTTGATGATGCGCTTGTCTTCGACGCGGATACGACCGAACTGGCTGCCCCCTGCCACCGGTTCCTGGATTCGTGCCTTACCAGGGATACCGATGCGTGCAGCGCGGTCGGTGTACTTCGCGAACTCGTCCTCGAATTGCAGCATTTGATCAGGTCTCCTCACGAGTTTCTTTTGGGTGCTCGCGCGATCGCGATTGCCGGCTTCCCTGACCATTGGAGACCCGCTGCCAAAGCAAGCAGCATGCCGCTCCTGCCCGTCATATCAGCCCGAAGATCCGGTGTTTGCAGACTCTGTCGCTGGCGCCGGAATGCGAGCCGACGTCGCGCCGCGCTGATCGCTGCTCGCGTCACTGGCACGCCTCGCAGTCCGGATTGTCGATCGCGCAGAACTTCGCATCCTGCACATCCATGCTCTTGCCGCTGTCACTGGGTACCGCGTTCAGCGCTCCGCCGCGCACGGTGGACTTTTCCGCGTGGGTGGCGCCGAGAGTTCGCAGGTAATAGGTGGTCTTGAGGCCGCGCAGCCAGGCCAGCCGATAGGTTTCGTCAAGCTTGCGACCCGACGCGCCCGCCATGTACAGATTGAGCGATTGCGCCTGGTCGATCCATTTCTGGCGCCGCGCCGCCGCCTCGACCAGCCAGACCGGCTCGATCTCGAACGCGGTCGCGTAGAGCCCGCGGACCTCCGCCGGGACGCGATCGATCCGCGCAAGGCTGCCATCGAAATACTTGAGGTCGGCGATCATGACCTCGTCCCAGATATTGAGCCTCTTCAGATCCGCGACGAGATAGTCGTTCGCGACCGTGAACTCGCCCGACAGGTTGGACTTGACGTACAGATTCTGGAAGTTCGGCTCGATGCTCGCCGACACGCCCACGATGTTCGCGATCGTCGCCGTGGGGGCGATGGCCAGGCAATTGGAGTTGCGCATGCCCACGCGCAGGATGCGCTCGCGTAAGGCGCTCCAGTCCATGGCGGCGGAAAGATCGACGTCCACATAGCCCCCGCGCTCGAGCGAGAGCAGCTTGAGCGAGTCCGGCGGCAGGATGCCCTTGGACCAAAGCGACCCGCCGAAAGTAGCGTACGTGCCGCGTTCCTCGGCGAGTTCGGTCGACGCCCAGTACGCGTAGTACGCCACTACCTCCATCGACCTGTCCGCGAAGTCGACGGCCTGCTCGGACGCATAGGGAACACGCAGCACGTGCAAGCAGTCCTGGAATCCCATGATGCCAAGCCCGACCGGCCGGTGCTTCAGGTTGGCGTTGCGCGCCTTGCCGACGGCGTAGTAGTTGATGTCGACCACGTTGTCGAGCATGCGCATCGCCGTGCGGACCGTTTTCCGCAGCTTCTGATGATCGAGACGGTCATCGACGAGGTGGTTGAGCAGATTGACCGACCCCAGGTTGCAGACTGCGATCTCGCTGTCTGAAGTATTGAGGGTGATCTCGGTGCAAAGGTTCGAACTGTGCACGACACCGACGTGCTGCTGCGGCGAGCGCACGTTGCAGGGATCCTTGAAGGTGATCCAGGGATGCCCTGTTTCGAAGAGCATGGAGAGCATCTTCCGCCAGAGCTGCTGCGCCGGCATCTTCTTGAAGAGCTTGAGCTCGCCGCGCGCAACCTTGCCTTCATAGCGGACGTAGGCCTCTTCGAAGTCCTTGCCATAGCGGTCGTGCAGGTCGGGAACGTCGGCCGGCGAGAACAGCGTCCACTCGCCGCCCTCGGTCACGCGCTTCATGAACAGGTCCGGAATCCAGTTCGCCGTGTTCATGTCGTGGGTGCGACGACGGTCATCGCCCGTGTTCTTGCGCAGTTCCAGAAACTCCTCGATGTCGAGATGCCATGTCTCGAGATAGGAGCACACGGCACCCTTGCGCTTGCCGCCCTGGTTCACGGCGACTGCCGTGTCGTTGACCACCTTGAGGAACGGCACGACACCCTGCGACTTGCCGTTGGTCCCCTTGATGTGGGAGCCCAGCGCGCGCACCGGGGTCCAGTCGTTGCCGAGACCACCGGCGTACTTGGACAGCAGCGCGTTCTCCTTGATGGCCTCGTAGATGCCGTCGAGATCGTCGGATACCGTCGTGAGGTAGCAGCTGGACAATTGAGAGCGCAACGTCCCGGAGTTGAAGAGCGTCGGCGTCGAACTCATGAAGTCGAAGGACGAAAGCACATCGTAGAACTCGATCGCCCGTGCCTCGCGCTCCGCTTCATTCAGCGCGAGCCCCATGGCCACGCGCATGAAGAACGCCTGCGGCAACTCAATGCGCCGATCGCCGATGTGCAGGAAATAGCGGTCGTACAGCGTCTGCAGCCCGAGGTAGCCGAACTTGAGATCGCGGCGAGCGTCGAGTGCAGCACCCAGGCGCTCGAGGTCGTACTGCGCCAGGCGCGGATCGATGAGCTCCGCCTCGATGCCGCGCGCCACGAACTCGGGGAAGTACTCCGCGTAACGCACGGCCATGCCTTCCTGCCGCACCTCCTCGCCCAGCACCTCGTGCCGGACGGTGTGCAGGAGGAGGCGCGCGGTGACGTAGCTGTAGGCAGGATCCTTCTCGATCAGCGACCGCGCCGCGAGGATCGCGCACTTGCGCACCTCTTCCATCGGCACGCCGTCGTACAGATCCTTCACCACGCTCTGCATGATCTGGCCGGCGTCGACCGCCTCGCTCAGGCCCTGGCATGCCTCGTCGATCAGCGAGCGGATGGCGGCCAGGTCGAGCGGCCGTGCCACGCCGTCTTCGACCACGTTGATGACGTGTGCCGACGTCGCCGCGGCCGCCTCCTTGACGCGCGCCCGCTCGCGCGCCCGCTCTTCGCGGTACAGGACGTAGCGGCGGGCGACCTCGTGCTCGCCGGAGCGCATGAGGGCGAGTTCCACCTGATCCTGGATGTCTTCGATATGGAAGGTGCCGCCGTGCGGCTGGCGGCGCATGAGCGCGTTGACGACGCCTGTCGTCAGGTCGGAGACGATCTCGCGGACCCGCGCGGACGCCGCACCCTGACCGCCGTTCACCGCAATGAAAGCCTTGGTCATGGCAATCGCGATCTTCCCCGGCTCGAAGCCGACCACGGCGCCATTGCGCCGGATCACCTTGTACTCCGCCAGCCGCGGAGCGGTCAGCCCGTCGCCTTCGATCGGGAACATCGGGGTAACCACGGTTGCGGGACTTTCCATGACCACCTGCATGAGCGCCTGCCTCCTACATCGTATTCGTCGGGGTCATCGCTCGCGCGACGCCGTTTTCTCTGCACCGTGATCACAACATATTGTGATCGTCCTTCGTCTTCCCCAGCAATCGTGGGATGACTGTACTACATATTGTGACTGAAGAGCCGAGCGTGCACTAATTCTAGTAACGGCAATTGGCAGGTGCAAGGGATTTCTTTTGACCCACC
>JAEUMW010000019.1 GCA_016791345.1 Betaproteobacteria bacterium
CGCTCCACTGGATCTCGCCGACGAGCGCTTTGGCGTACGGATCGATCAGCAGCTTGTGCGGATTGAAGCGATGACCCTGCTCGGGCGCATACCGCCCGTGCACCCGGTAGCCGTAGAGCGTCCCCGGCCGGGCCTGCGGCAAATAGCAATGCCAGACGCCGTTGGTACAGGACTCGACCTCGATGCGCTGCACTTCGTGACGGCCGCTCACATCGAAAATGCACAGTTCCACCCTTTGCGCGTGCGCCGAGAAGAGCGCGAAGTTGACCCCTGCGCCGTCCCAGGTCGCCCCGAGCGGAGCGGGTGCACCGGGCAGTACTTCCGTGACGAGCGGTTTGTGTGTTGAGCGGGAGGAATGTGGCACGCGGCTTGTGCAGAAGAAGCTGGGACTGATGCAAATTCCCGCAACGGGGAAGTGCTGCAGACTCGATGTGCGTGACGCGGTGCGTGCGGTTACGCGGTGATCGTGACAAGCAATTCGTCGACGATCGAGTGAGTGTGCGGAACTAAGGATAGCGAAGAAAGGAAGTGAGGGGCAATCGGAAAGCGCCCAATCTTCCTTCGCGCGTGCACAGCGACAGGTGCGCCATCTGTGTTGCGCGGCACGCACTGGCGACGGCGGCTGACTGCGGTTCACTTCGGCGCGTCCCGCTAGAATGCGCTTCCTGAATCGGAGAACGCGATGCACGGACTTCTCAAGCGCATTGTCAGCGTCGAGCGCGACGAAGTCGCCGCGCTTCTCTGGTCCTACGCGTACTTCTTCTGCCTGCTCTGCGGCTACTACATCCTGCGGCCGGTGCGCGACGAGATGGGGATCCAGGCCGGCGTCGACCAGTTGCAGTGGCTTTTCACGGCGACCTTCGTCGTCATGCTCGCTGCGGTGCCGGTCTTCGGCTGGTTGACCGCGCGACTGCCGCGGCGCCGACTGCTGCCGATGGTGTACGTGTTCTTCGCGCTCAATCTGCTCGGCTTCTGGAGCGCACTGCGCGGCGGCGTGGAGACGGACGTCGTGGCGATGATGTTCTTCGTCTGGGCGAGCGTGTTCAACCTCTTCGTCGTGTCGGTGTTCTGGAGTTTCATGGCGGACCTTTACACCACCGATCAGGCGAAGCGGCTCTATGGTTTCATCGCCGCCGGCGGCACGACGGGTGCGATCGCAGGACCGTTCGTGACGGCGTCGCTGGCGACGGTGCTGGGGCCGACGAATCTGCTGATCGTGTCGGCAGGCTTTCTGATGCTCGCCGTCGTCTGCATCCGGCGGCTGGGGGTGTGGGCGCACGATCACGAGACGACGCGGCAGGCAGCGGAGGGTGAGCCCGTCGGCGGCAGCATCTGGGCCGGGCTCACCACGGTGCTGCGCTCGCCCTATCTCATCGCCATGTGTGCCTATCTCGTGTGCTACACGGTGCTCTCCACGCTGCTCTATTTCCAGCAGGCGCATCTCGTGAAGGAAGCGATTGCCGACTCCGCACAGCGCACCGCGCTTTTCGCGAAGCTCGATCTCACCGTGAACCTGCTCACGCTCGCGTTTCAGGTCTTCGTCTTCGGACGGCTCTCGAAGGCGGTGAGCACGACGGTCATGCTCGTGCTGATGCCGGTGGTGTCCTGCGCGGGCTTCTTCGTGCTCGGCACCTGGCCGTTTCTCGCGGTGCTGATCGTGTTCGGCGTCATGCGCCGCGCGGGCGAGTTTGCGCTCTCGAAACCGACGCGCGAGACACTCTTCAACATTCTGTCGCGCGAAGAGAAATACAAGTCGAAGAACTTCATCGACACCGTCGTCTACCGTGCAGGAGACACGCTCTCCGGCTGGGTCTCGACGGGCCTGCGCGCTGCCGGCATGTCCATTGCCGGGGTGTCGTACGCCGCAGTGCTCATCGCAGCGGCATGGGTTTGCGTGGCGCTCTATCTCGGACGGAAACATGCTGTACTCCAGCGCGAGCGGGCACCTGGGGCAGGCGGGAGGGTGGTGCGGACGTAGCGCGCAGTCGCCCCTTGCGGGTGCATAATCGCGACGGCGGGCGCGCCGCCGGAGGGGAGGGGCAATGTCCACGAACATGTTCATTCGCATCGGCGACATCAAGGGGGAATCTCACGACAATCGGCACGAGGACGAGATCGAGGTCGTGTCCTGGACGTGGGGCCTGACCAACTCGGCCACCGGATCGCAGGGCGGACGCGGCGGCAGCGGACGCGCCGCGGTGCGGGATCTCGCCTTCACGCATGCCATCGATCGGGCATCGCCGAGTCTCATGCTCGCGTGTGCGACGGCGCAGCGCTTCCCGGACGCGAGGCTGACGGTGCGCCGCCCGGACGCGACGACGACCGACGAGTTCCTGGTCATCACGCTGCAGGACGTCCGCGTAACCAGTGTGGACGCGTCAACGACTGAAGCCGTTGGCGGGCTCGTCGAGCAGGTGACGCTGGCATTCACGCAGGTCGATTACGAGTACCGGCGCCAACTGCCGGACGGTTCCCTCGACACCGGGGTCCACTTCAGATGGGATCTCGAAAGGACCCGCCCGCGATGAGCACGGGTGAAGGAGGCTTCTCGCGGCGCGCGACACTCAAGCTGCTCGCCGCAGGCAGCCTGCTTGCGGCCGGTGGCGCCAACTCGGCACGCGGCGAATCGACTCCGCTTCTCAAGCGCGCGATTCCGCGCAGCGGCGAATTGTTGCCGGCGGTGGGATTGGGCACTTACCGCACGTTCGACGTCGGCACGTCGCGCGAGGAGCGGGCGCCGCTCACCGA
>JAEUMW010000020.1 GCA_016791345.1 Betaproteobacteria bacterium
CGCTGACGCGGCTCGATCCGCAGGACCTGCGCCTCAATATCCTGTCGGCGCGATCGCAGCTGGAGGCGGCGAGCTCGGACTATCAGCAGGCAGCGGCCGACCTCGAGCGCTATCGCAATCTCCTCAACAAGCGCTTCATCAGCGAGGCGGAGTTCGACCGCCGCCGCAACCAGGAGCGCGTCGCCAAGGCGCGGCTCGCCCAGGCCAAGGCGGAGCTTGGCGTGGCGGAAAACCAGGCGGCATACGCGACGCTGCATGCCGATGGCGACGGCGTCATCACCGCGATCCTCGCCGAGTCCGGCCAGGTCGTCGCCGCGGGGCAGACGGTCATGCGCATGGCGCGCGGCGGCGAGCGCGAGGTGGTGATCAGCGTGCCCGAAAACCGGCTGAACGAGCTCAAGGCCGCAAGCGACATCCGGGTGAATCTCTGGGCGGACCCGACGGTCACGTACCACGGGCAGGTGCGCGAGGTGTCGCCGGGTGCGGAGCCGGTCACGCGCACCTACACGGTGAAGGTCAGCATTCTCGATGCCGATGCGCGCGTGCGCCTCGGCATGACTGCCAATGTGCTGCTCGGCAGCGCCCTGGCGGAACAGGCGATCGAACTGCCGCTGGCGGCGCTCTACCGCAAGGACGGAACGGCAGCGGTCTGGGTCGTGGATCCTGCGACCGCAACTGTGAACCTCGTGCCCGTGCGGCTCGGTGAGTATCACGAGAACACCTTCACGGTCCTGCAGGGGCTCAAGGCCGGGGACCGGGTGGTTACCGCAGGCGTGCACAAGCTGGTGCCCGGGCAGAAAGTGAGGTTTCCCGACTCGTGAAGGGCGTGAATCTGTCCGAGTGGGCGCTGCGTCACCAGGTGCTCACGCTCTACCTGATGGCGGCATTGCTGCTTGCGGGCGTGTTCGCGTACTTCAAGCTGGGTCGCGCCGAAGATCCCGCCTTCACCGTGAAGGTCATGGTGGTGCGCACCCTGTGGCCCGGTGCGACCGCGGCGGAGGTCGAGCAGCAGGTCACGGACCGCATCGAGAAGAAGCTGCAGGAGACACCCTGGCTCGATCACGTGCGCAGCTATTCGAAGCCCGGCGAGTCGCTGATCTTCGTCACGCTGAAGGATTCCACCCAGCCCAGGCACGTGCCGGAAACCTGGTACCAGGTGCGAAAGAAGGTCGCCGACATCCGCGACCTGTTGCCGGGCGGCGTCCACGGCCCGTACTTCAACGACGAGTTCGGCGATACCTTCGGCACCCTCTACGCGTTCACCAGCGAAGGGTTCACGCACGCGGAACTCAAGGACGTGGTGGACGACGTCCGGCAGACACTGCTGCGGCTGCCCGACGTGTCGAAGGTGGAACTCATCGGCGTGCAGGAAGAGAAGATCTACATCGAGCTCTCGCACAAGAAGCTCGCCACCCTGCACGTCGATCCGCTCTTCATCTTCAACACGCTGCGCCAGCAGAACGCGGTCGTGCCCTCGGGCAGCGTCGAGACGCCGAGCGACCGCGTCCACATCCGCGTCACCGGCGATTTCGAGTCGGTCGAGAACCTGCGCGAGATCGGCATTCGCGCCAACGGCCGGCTCTTCCGGCTGGGCGACATCGCGCACGTCTACCGCGGCTACGTCGACCCGCCGACCATGAAGATGCGCTACCGCGGCGAGCCCGCCATCGGGCTCGCAATCTCGATGGCAAGCGGCGGCAACGTGCTAGCGCTCGGCGCCAATCTCGAGCACACGATGGCCGCGGTGAAGGCGCGGTTGCCGGTCGGCATCGAGATGCATCAGGTGGCCGACCAGCCGCAGGTGGTCGAGCGCTCGGTGAACGAGTTCATGCGGACACTGCTGGAAGCGCTCGTGATCGTGCTCGGCGTGAGCTTCGTGAGCCTGGGGCTGCGCGCGGGGATGGTCGTCGCGCTCTCCATTCCGCTGGTCCTCGCAGTCACGTTTCTGTTCATGCTGATCTTCGGCGTCGCCCTGCAGCGCATCTCTCTCGGCGCGCTCATCATCGCGCTCGGCCTGCTGGTGGACGACGCCATCATCTCGACCGAGATGATGGTGATCAAGATGGAGCAGGGCTGGGACCGCATGCGCGCGGCGAGTTTCGCCTACACGACGGCAGCGTTCCCGATGCTCACCGGCACGCTGGTGACGGCGGCAGGGTTCATCCCGGTGGGCTTTGCACGGTCGGCAGCGGGCGAGTACACATTCTCGATCTTCGTCGTGGTGGTGACGGCGCTGCTCGTATCCTGGGTCGCGGCGGTGGTCTTCACACCGGTGATCGGCTTTCGCATCCTGCCCGACTATGCAGGCTCGTGCGCCGCCCACCCGGAGGTCTACGACACGGCGTTCTACCGCCGGCTGCGGCAAAGTGTCGAATGGTGTCTGGCGCACCGCAGGGCGGTCATCGCGGGGACGGCGGGACTGTTTCTGGCGGCGCTGGTCGGCTTCCGGTTCGTCGAGCAGCAGTTCTTCCCCTCGGCGAACCGACCGGAGCTGCTGGTGGATCTGTGGTTGCCCGGCGGCGCTTCCATCCGTGCGACGCAGGCTGAGGTGGAGCGCTTCGACGAGATCCTCGGCGGTGACGGCGACGTGGTGAATTTCGTGTCGTATATCGGCGGCGGTTCCCCGCGCTTCTATCTTCCGCTCGACCAGCAGTTGAACCACGACAATTTCGCGCAGTACGTGCTCGTCACACGCGACAACGCGGCGCGCGAGCGCGTCCTGGCCCGGCTCAATCACGCGCTCGAAGAGGGTTTTCCGATGGTGCGCGGGCGCGTGCAGCGCCTCGAGAACGGGCCGCCGATCGGCTGGCCGCTGCAGTTTCGGGTGAGCGGCCCGGACCCCGCACGGGTGCGCGCGCTCGCCGAACGCGTCGCCGCTGTCGTTCGCGCGTATCCGGCAGCGAACAACGTTCACCTCGACTGGAACGAGCCGTCGAAGGTGGTGCGGCTCGAAGTGGACCAGAACAAGGCCCGCGTCGTCGGCGTGAGCTCGCAGGATCTCTCGACTTTCGTCAACGCGGTGCTGAGCGGGCACAGCGTGACCTACTTCCGGGAACGCGACAAGCTGATCGAAGTGCGGGCGCGTGCGCAGCCGGACGAGCGACTCGACCTCGGCAACCTCAAGGACATCAACATCCACACCCAGAGCGGACGCTCGATCCCGCTCTCGCAGGTGGTCACCCTGCGCTACGACTTCGAGGAGCCGATCATCTGGCGGCGCAACCGCCTGCCGACGGTGACGGTGCGCGGCGATGTCGTCGGCGCGGTGCAGGCGCCCGACGTCACGGCCCGGATCGATCCCTTGCTCGACCCGATCCGCGCGGAGTTGACGGACGACTACCACATCGAGATCGGCGGCGCCGTCGAGGAAAGCCGCAAGGGCCAGAAATCGGTGGCGGCCGTGGTGCCGATCATGGTGATCGTGATCGTCACTTTGCTGATGATCCAGCTGCAGAGCGTGAGTCGCATGCTGCTCGTGCTGCTCACCGCGCCGCTCGGTCTCATCGGCGTGACGCTCTTCCTCCTCCTCTTCCACGTGCCGTTCGGCTTCGTGGCGATGCTCGGCGCGATTGCGCTGGCCGGCATGATCATGCGCAACTCGGTGATCCTCGTCGACCAGATCGACCAAGACATTGCGGCGGGGCACGCCCCCTGGCAGGCCGTGGTGGGGGCGACCGTGCGGCGCTTCCGGCCGATCGTGCTGACCGCGGCGGCGGCCATCCTGGCGATGATCCCGCTCGCGCAGAGCACATTCTGGGGGCCGATGGCGATCGCCATCATGGGTGGCCTGCTGGTGGCGACGTTCCTTACCGTCTACTTCGTGCCGGCGCTCTACGCGGCCTGGTTCCGCCTCCCGCGCCCGCCCGAACCAAGCACGGCCGCGTCAGTCTGACCGAGAAGTTTGCGTCCCCTGGAATCCCGTCGACCATGCGTGTCTACTCGTATCTCTGGCTCATCGCCGTTCTGAGTGCGGGCTGCGCTTCGGTGCCGCAGACACTGCAGGCGCCGCAACTGTCCTCGGTGACGCCGAACGTCGTGCGCGATGGCGGCGGTGCCGGCGTCGGCGAGCGTACCCGCTGGGGTGGCAGCATTCTGGCGGTGACGCCGCAGGCGGAGACGACCTGCATCGAGATCCTGAGCCGCCCGCTGGATGGCAGCGCGCGGCCGATGATCACCGACGCGAGCTTCGGCCGCTTCCTCGCCTGCGGACCGGGGTTCTACGATCCGGCCGTCTATGCCAAGGATCGCAGTGTCACCGTGCTGGGGACGGTGGAAGGCGTGACCGAGGGCACGGTCGACGCGGCGCCGTACCGCTTTCCGCGGCTGCGCATCGAGAGCGCGTATCTCTGGCCCATCGCCGCGTACCTGCCGCCGCCGTACTACGGTCCCTACTGGGGCCCGCCGTTCTGGTACGGGCCGGTCTGGGGACCGTATTGGTACGGACCGGCCTGGGGGCCTTACTGGTACGGCCCTTGGGGCTGGTAGGACGGCAACGCGCCGTGCACAACGTGCGCTTCTGCCACTGGGCGCCGCGTCCGCGCGTTTCAGTTCCCACTCTGAGGCAGTGAGGTCGAGCCCGAAGGGCGCCTTGACGGCTGCACCGACTGTTCGCGTCCCTGACCGCCCACGCCCGCGGACAAGGGGGTGATGCACCGTCCGACCCCGTCGCGGATAATATCGCTGTCATGTCAGGGAGAACACGAAAATGAAAGGTCCGACCCGCATTCCATTAGTCTTTCTATTGCTCGTCACCGCGTGCGCCGGGAAGGTCGACTATGTCCGCCCGACTCCGCCGGAGAAGTTATCAAACTCGAAGGTCATCGAGAAGCCGAGAGAAGTAGTCTGGAATGCGGCGGTTCCGGCCCTCGGTAAGCAGTTCTTCGTCATCAACAACATGGACAAGGGTTCAGGCTTCATCAATCTCAGCTATAGCGGCGACCCCGAACAGTATGTTGACTGCGGTCAGGTTACCTCTTACGTCAAGAACGCGCGTGGAGAACGCACTTACCAATTCCCGGCGTCCAGGGCTGAGCAAAGCTATGAAGTGATGACAAGCAATCTATTTCGTGTCGACCGCAAGATGGCGCTGGAAGGCCGAATGAATCTGGTGTTCGAAGAGATTACACCCTCAAGTACCCGTGTTACAGCGACAACGCGTTACGTCTTAACGCGAACCGTCCGCGTCACTGACGTTAACGCGAGGGCCGATACAACCAGCGAAACGATCAATTTCAACTCGGGGTCGGGCGCCAGTTTCGCACCGAAAAGCGATGGTAGGGCAACCGAGTGTGTCTCTACGGGTCGATTCGAGAGCGAGATACTCTCGGCGATCAACTAAGGGCACCATTTCTAGGTTGATCGCCTACGCTCCGCACTGGGTGGGTCCTTCCCTTTTGGTAACACGAGGGGAGGGCGTGCCACCTCGCCTCCTCGGCCTCTGTTCGGTCGTGCTACCTCCCGGTATCCTGCATGGGAGACGTTCAGAAGCCCGAGGCGATGACCGCAGCGGGGAAGTTGAGAGGCTCCCTTGCGAGAGGCCCGCTACCCGTTCGCACTTCGCACTTCCGTCGCCACCGAAGGTACATTAGCTCGCCAAGAACCCCGGAGAGAGCTAGCTGTCTATCCAGCCAGTACAAACAAGGGAGCGGAAGTGTTTCGGAAGCTCACAGATTGGGCTACCGCGATCATCAGTAGCCTTGTAGGTAAGATCGAGTGGAGCGCAACGGCGGCGCGAAAGGAACACCAGGAGTTCGCAGTGGGGGCCGAGGGCGGTAAACGTTCTTCGGTCTGGGTGCTGACCCGCGGGTCTGATGGAAGCATCTACTTGGCGTCACGGATGATGGGTTCGGAGATGAAGGTAAGCCTTCATGCGTCAGGGTGTGGTCAGTGGTCCCGCACGAATGCATGGTTCGAAAAGAATAAGCACCGCGGGATCGCTAACCGTGATAGGCATATAGTTAGATGGCGGATACCCTCAGCTTCCCCTCTCACAGCTGCAGTCGCTTTCAAGCTGATTTTTCCGGAGAGTGAACTGCGAGAGCTAGCAGAAGGGAATCTCGACAAGGTTCACTGGCTAGCAGCTCCGGCCCTGGGTGAGGCGATTTCCGTGAACTGTTACTTCACCGCGCCTATGTCGAGAGAGCCTAGCCCGGCTGAACTTCTGGCTCCTCCGTTGGTTGTCTGGCCCCTCCCGGACATGCGGTGGTTCGTTGCAATTATCCGTTCCGAAGTTGTAACAGCTGAGAATAACGCTCTACTGTTGAACACACGGGCTAGGATGGTGCGCCTTGTTAAGCGCCGCAAGCATAAGATTGGTCCTCAGTCTCGATGGGTAGCACATCTCGGCAACGGGGATCGGGGTTTTATAGAGATGGCACTCTGTCCTTTGGTTAAGCAAGCGTGACCGTAGATCATCTGCTCAGAAACGCGGTTGCGCAGACGGATCGGGATTGGGTTGCAGGACCGCGCAGACAATAGGGCGGACGCAGCCAGGATAGTCTGTCGGATTGAGCGGCAGAGTGAGTCGTCTAGCGGATTGCCATTGCCTCCTGTCGAACGCGAGCGCGAGGCGTGCCCCAATGGCGCGAGAGACGCGGATAGCTGTCCTGCGATCGTCGGGGAGGGGCCGCCAGATTCCTGAAGCCCGAGACGAGACCGGAGCGGGGAAGGCACGGGGACGCGGAGGGGGTAACCACTACGGTGCCGAACGAGGTAGTCTGGCAATCTCAAGTTCGCTGTGGCAAGTGTGTGTAGCAAACCACGACCAGATTCCTGATAGTGATCAATACTATAGTCCTGTTCGGGCCGGCCTGTGGACCTTACTGGTACGGACCCTGGGGCTGGTAAGGCGGCAGCGCACCGTGCGCAACGTGCGCCTGCCGACGGTCTTCAGCGCGCTCTTCCTGTCCTTCTTTCTGCTGCTCCCGGGCGCGTCGGTCGCACAGCAGCAAGCGGCCATTGCCAGCGCGCATCCGCTGGCCACCCGGGCGGGCGAACAAGTCCTCGCCGCCGGCGGTAACGCCTTCGATGCGGCCGTTGCGGTGAGTGCCGCGCTCGCCATGGTCGAACCCTTCGGTTCCGGGCTCGGCGGCGGCGGCTTCTGGCTGCTGCATCGCGCCTCCGACGGCTTCGAGGTGGTGGTGGACGGGCGCGAGGTC
>JAEUMW010000021.1 GCA_016791345.1 Betaproteobacteria bacterium
GACGCCGGACTCCATGCGCAGCGACACGCCGGAACTTGCGAAGTCCGGGGCGGCGACCCCGATCCGGATGAAGACGGCGGCGATCGCGTCGGCGTCGCGGGTGAAGACCTGCCCGATCAGCAGTCCACCCTGCTCGTCGCGACTCGTCGCAAGGTGCTGCGCCACATCCGCGTGCGCCTGCGCATCGACCACGACGACGCGCCCCCGATCGCACTGCGCCGTGATGCTCTCGACATCGGCAGCAGCGAGGCGTCGCGTCAGGTGCACGAGCGGCGCGCGTGGCAGCTCGGTCGTCTGTTCGCGCCACTGAATCACGTCGTAGCCTCGAAACCATGCGCACACTTGGGGCAGCGGACGCTGCCGCTACGCCCGGCCGGCAAGCGCAGGCCGGCGCCGCAGTGCGGACAGGTGCGAACCACGCGCCGCGCTTCGCCAGACGCATCCCGGCGGATCTGCGCCTCTGGCGCATCTCCCGCATCGAACTCGACGCGATCGGTGGGAAACGCCTGTGGAAACTTCCGCAGCGTCTGCACGTACCAGTGCAGTGCGGCCGGATTCGCGACCGACTGCGTGTTCACGATGAGCGGATCGAAGGTGACGAGCTGTGCGATGCGCCGGACGAAGAGGTCCATCCCCTCGCTCGGCAGCCATTTCGTCCCGAGGCAGACCACCCCGGACGGATACACGTTCGGATGGAAGATCGGCGTCGTGACCGTCGCGGCCGGCGGCATGAAGGGATAGCGCGCCGGCAGGTCGATGGCGAGCCGCGAGTTCGTGCGTCGATCCGACGGATAGCCGGAGGACGCCGCCGTCGCAAACCCCAGCTCGATCACGAAGCGCGACGAGCCGGGTGTGGGCAGCGCGAGGAGCCGGATGCGACCACGGGAGGCCGCGGCAAGCGCCTGCAGCCGTTCGACATCGGCGGCGAGACGAACCGGACTCGCCATGCGGTTCGCGTGAAGCCTTGACCGGCTTAACCAGCCACCAGCACCGGCTGCACCTCGAGCACGTCGCCGGGCTTGACGCCGCTCCTGGCGAGCGAATCGGCGGGCGCCAGCGCGCGTCCGGTGGTCGTGTTCACCAGCGTGTAATCGGTGTCGGCGGGCAGCGCCCAGTTGTCGACCGCCGCCTGGATGATCTCGCCGCCGGTGCTGCTCTCGCCCAGCGTAAGCTCCGCCTTGCGCGTCTGGTCCGCCGTGCGCACCAGCAACTTGACCTCTTGCGACATCCTCACTTCTCCTCGAAATCGAGACAGATCGATTCGTCCCCGACTTGCGCCAGCGCGTACTTGGCCGGTGGGGACGCGAGTCCGAACCGGCGCGAGAGTTCCTCGGCCGTGAACTCCTCGCGTATCTCCACGCGGACCGCGCTTACCCCACATGCCGCGCAGACCGTGATGCGATCGTCGAAGTCTGCCGCGCGCCGATCGACGCAAGCGGCACAGTGCGAGGTGTCGCCACAGCTCGCACACTGGCACGCGGTGACCACGGGGTCGCTCAGGCGCAGCACGAGATCGGGAGCCCGTGCCGATTGCCTCGTGCACTCCGACAGTCGTCGCAGCCAATCGTTTCCCGCGGCGATCACCTGCGGGCGGCGTGCGAAACCTGTGCAGTTCGGACACTCCGGCTGACGGTCGAGGCTCGTCAGCGTGCTCGTGCCGCGCAGCGTGTCGAAGAAGATCCGCTGCGCCGTGCCGTCTGCGGTCGCTGCGAACCGGAGCGCCGCCGAGGCGGCCAGCGCACCGGCAACGCTCGCCGTGATGGTCGTGGTCGGAATCTTCCGCTCGACGAAGGCCGCCTTCCTCAGCCAGCCGCACGAATAACGTTCGGCCACGCGCTGGTAGGCGGACGGTGGCAGGTGACATTCATAGCACGCCGGCAGCGTGCCGGCGGAAAACGGAAACGTCTCCACCGTGACGAAGCGGCTGTCGATGGCGGTGTTGACGAGATCGACACCGGCGATGAAACACATCTGGTCGACTCGCAGCCGTGCTTCGAAGTTGTCGACACCGCAGACCACGGCGCTGTACGTCGCAAGTGACGACAGCGTGAGCGTCCGCCAGAAATCGCCTTCGACCGCGCGCAGCTTCACGGCTGGATCGACTTCGCGGGCGCGCGCAACCACCGCTGCCGCCTTCGATTCGCCGACGTCCTCCGCGCGCAGGAAGATGCTGCGCGTGAGGTTGTGGATCTCGACGCGGTCGAAATCGTAGAGATCGATCGCGCCCGTGCCGAGCAGCGCGAGATTCTTCACCACCTCGTTGCCGACCGCGCCGGCGCCGATCACCGCAATGCGCGACGCCTGCACGCGCTCCTGGGAGAACCAGTCGATCAGGCTGTGACGCAGATAGCGATCCGTGTCCATCGCGCGGACGACGGTGGGAGGACTGCCGCGATCAGTCGTCGACGACGCGCACGGGACCCAGGTCGGTGCCGTCGCAGACCATGCAGCGACCGCCGTTCTCGCTCTTCAGCACAGCGAGGCTCTCGCTGTTGTAGACCGACAGACATTTGCCGCAACGGGAAAGCGGCCGCGTCGGATCGATCGCCGCGCTCGAATACGCGTCGCGCACGCCCGCGAGTTCGCTCCTGCGGACGATGTGGACAGTGCCGGAAGCCGCCGCCTTGCCATCGACAGCGAACCAGTCGGGCCAGCGCGGGCGCGGACGATACGTGGCGCCCCCGCGCGGTGCCGAAGACCAGTGGGAGATCAGCCAGAAACAGAAGCCGATGAAGAGGAGCAGAGGAAGGAGTCGCGCCATGACGGCCTGCAACGGATCAGCCTGCGAGGGGTTGACGCGCCGCCCCGGGGCGGCGCTCGCGCCGGATCAGAATTTGAGCGGTGCCGCGCCTTCCTGTTCCCACATCACGTCGACTTTCTGCGCGGCGGCATTGCGCAGGAGCTGGAGCAGCGGATAGGCACGCTGCGGCAGCGAGACGCGCGGCTCCTTTTCGTCGCCCGCCTCGCGCTGCGCGTCCTGTGTGGACTGCGGATCGGGCGGGAGCGGCGGCGGATTCTTAAGCGACTGCTCCAGCCGCTCGATGGCGGCCGGGATGTCCGCCGCGAGAATGGCGCTCGGCACGGTGCCGCTGTGCCCCATCATCTTGAGCAGATGCACCGCGACATTGCGGAACATCGTGAGCCGGCCCGCCTTGCTTTCGAATCGAATGAGCATGATCGCTATCCTAATGAGTTGCGCTGCGCTTGACCACCGCGCGAGTCGGTGGATCCGCGCTGCCACCACGAGAAGTCATGCTGCGGGTGAGACTCTCCGCTTCACCCGTAGCCGCGTTTCGTCTTGCCGCGAAACACCCAGTAGACGCAGATCGTGTAGATCGCAATCACCGGCAGGATGACGATCGCGCCGCGAAACAGGAAGTCGAGCGACGCGTCCGGGGCGGCAGCGCTGGCGACCGTGATGGTATACGGAATCATGTACGGCCAGAACATGACGCCGAGGGTGAGATAGGCGCTGAGGAAGAAAAGCGCCGCCATGGCGAACGGCACGCCGTCGCGCCGGCGCCAGG
>JAEUMW010000022.1 GCA_016791345.1 Betaproteobacteria bacterium
GAACGTGGCGGCCAGTGGTTTGCGGAATTCGGCTGCAACGGGCGCCAGGGTCTGCGCTCGTTCTCCGTCAGCGGGCGCGTCAAGAAGCCCGGCGTGCACCTGGCGCCTGCGGGCATCTCGGTGCAGAACCTGATCGACGAATACTGCGGCGGCATGCTGGACGGCCACAGCTTCTACGGCTATCTGCCGGGCGGTGCTTCGGGTGGCATCCTGCCCGCATCGCTGGGCAATCTGCCGCTCGACTTCGACACGTTGCAGCCCTACGGCTGCTTCATCGGATCGGCGGCGGTCATCGTGCTCTCCGACCACGACCGCGCGCTCGACGCCGCGCGCAACGTGATGCGCTTCTTCAAGGACGAATCCTGTGGGCAGTGCACGCCATGCCGGGTGGGCACCGCCAAGGCGCTCGCGCTCATGGAACAGCCGGAATGGGATCTGCCGCTGCTTACCCAGCTCGCAGAGGCGATGATGGACGCATCGATCTGCGGACTCGGGCAGGCCGCGCCCAATCCGCTGCTTTCGGTGCTCAAGTATTTCAGCCACGAGCTGCAGGGCGAACCGGGGCAGCGCGGATGAACGGGCGAGGGAGTATCTGCGCATGACGGCAACCAGCCAATCCGAGATCGCGGCCCTGCCGGTCGAGTTCGTCATCAATGGCCAGTCGGTGGTGGGGCGTGGCGACGAAACCATCCTGCAGACTGCGCGCAGATACGGCATCGAGATTCCCCATCTCTGCTATACGGACGGTATGCGGCCGGACGGCAACTGCCGCGCCTGCATGGTGGAGATCAAGGGGGAGCGTACGCTCGCGCCCTCCTGCGCGCGCTTTCCGCGGCCGGGCATGGAAGTGTCCACCGACAGCGGGCGCGCGATGAACGCGCAGAAGCTCGTGCTCGAACTCCTGTTGTCCGACACGCCGGAGGAACAGTTCACGCTGCACTCGGAACTGCACGAGTGGGCGGAGAAGCTCGAAATCGGCAAGCCGCGCTTCCCGCCCCGCCCGCGCGTGGCCGCCGATCTGTCGCATCCCGCGATGGCGGTCAATCTCGATGCCTGCATCCAGTGCACCCGCTGCGTGCGCGCCTGCCGCGAACTGCAGATGAACGACGTCATCGGCTATGCGTGGCGTGGCGATCATTCGAAGATCGTTTTCGATTTCGACGATGCGATGGGCAACAGCAGCTGCGTGGCCTGCGGTGAGTGCGTGCAGGCGTGCCCGACGGGGGCGCTGATGCCGGCGCGCGGTGCCGGACTGCAGGTACCGGACAAGGTCGTCGATTCGGTGTGCCCCTACTGTGGCGTGGGGTGCCAGCTCGCCTATTTCGTCAAGGACAACCAGATCCTGTACGTCGAGGGCCGGGACGGCCCAGCCAACCGTGGCCGCCTGTGCGTGAAGGGCCGTTACGGTTTCGACTACGTGCACCATCGGCAGCGGCTCACGCAGCCGCTCGTGCGGCGCGAGGGCGTGGCGAAGTCGGCCGACTTCAAGATGGACCCGGAGCATCTGCGTGATGTCTTCCGCGAGGCGACCTGGGAGGAAGCGCTCGATCTGGCAGCCGGCAAGCTGAAGGCTCTGCGCGATCGGCTCGGTGCCGGTGCCCTGGCCGGCTTCGGCTCGGCCAAGGGCAGCAACGAGTGCGCGTATCTTTTCCAGAAGCTGGTGCGCACCGGCTTCGGCAACAACAATGTCGACCACTGCACGCGTCTGTGCCACGCCTCGTCCGTGGCGGCGCTGCTCGAAGGACTCGGCTCGGGGGCGGTGTCGAATCCGGTCATGGATGTGATGCAGGCGGAGGTGATTCTCATCATCGGTGCGAATCCGACCGTGAACCATCCGGTCGCGGCGACCTGGATCAAGAACGCCGTGGCGAACGGCACGAAGCTCATCGTTGCCGATCCGCGTCGCACCGAGTTGGCACGCTACGCGACGCACGTGCTGCAGTTCAACGCCGACACCGACGTCGCGCTGCTCAACGCCATGATGCACACCATCGTCCACGAAGGGCTGGTGAACCAAGAGTTCGTGGGCAGCCGGACACTCGGCTTCGATGAGATCAAGGCGAACGTCGCGGGTTACAGTCCCGAGGCGATGGCGCCGCTGTGCGGCATTCCGGCCGGCAAGATCAGGGAGGTGGCGCGGCTCTTCGCGACCTCGAAGGCGTCGATGATTCTGTGGGGCATGGGCGTATCGCAGCACGTGCACGGCACGGACAACGCCCGCTGCCTGATCGCGCTCACCATGATCACCGGTCAGGTCGGCCGACCCGGCACCGGTCTGCACCCCCTGCGCGGCCAGAACAATGTCCAGGGAGCTTCCGACGCCGGCCTGATCCCCATGGTCTACCCCGACTACCAGCGTGTCGACAGTCCGGAGATCCGCGCCAAGTTCGAGAAGCTGTGGGGTGTGTCGCATCTCGATCCGCATCCCGGTCTCACGGTGGTGGAGATCATGGACGCCATCCACCAGGGGCGCATCCGTGGCATGTACATCATGGGCGAGAACCCGGCGATGTCGGATCCCGATCTCAACCACGCGCGCGAGGCGTTGGCAGAACTCGACTGGCTGGTCGTGCAGGACATCTTCCTCACGGAAACCGCCTATCTCGCGGACATCGTTCTGCCCGCATCGGCCTGGCCCGAGAAGACCGGAACGGTCATCAATACCGATCGCATGGTGCAGCTCGGGCGGCGCGCGCTCGACCTGCCGGGGGAGGCGCGGCAGGATCTCTGGATCATCCAGCAGATGGCGCGGCGTCTCGGCCTCGACTGGCGCTACGAGGGTCCGGAGAGCGGCGTTGCGGAGGTCTTCGAGGAGATGCGCCAGGCGATGCCGTCGATTGCCGGCATCAGCTGGGAGCGTCTCGAGCGCGAAGGTTGCGTCACCTATCCGTGCACCAGCGAGGATGACCCCGGCCAGCCGGTGGTGTTCGTCGACCATTTCCCTACCGCGACCGGTCGGGCTCGCCTCGTCCCCGCCGACATCATTCCGGCCGCGGAGCGTCCGGACGACGACTACCCGATGGTGCTCATCACCGGGCGCCAGCTCGAGCACTGGCATACCGGCGCGATGACGCGCCGCGCGAGCGTGCTCGACGCCATCGAACCACACCCGGTGGCGTCCCTGCACCCGCTCGATCTGGAAGCCCTCCGCATCAGGCCCGGGACGGTTGCCACCGTGGCCTCGCGGCGCGGTGCCATCGCGCTCTATGCGCGCGCCGACGACGGCACGCCGCGGGGTGCCGTGTTCATCCCGTTCTGCTACTACGAAGCAGCGGCGAATCTGCTCACCAATCCGGCGCTCGATCCATTCGGAAAGATTCCCGAGTTCAAGTACTGCGCCGTGCGCGTGAAGAAGGGCGGTCGGCTCGCCGCAACTTCGAGCTACGGCGGCGGCCGGTTGCTGTCGGGTGCGGCCTGACCGCCGCAAAGGGATGAAGCAGCGTCGCCGGCGCGGATGGCCGGTGTGCATTTCGCGCACCGCGCGAGGTTGACAACTATTCGTTGGCGAATGGACCAAATGGAGGAGTTCGTAACATGCCGTCCGACATCGAAATCGCCCAGCAGGCGAAACTCGTTCGCATCGCGCAGATTGCCAAGGAGCGCCTGGGGCTGGACGAGGACCACCTCGAGCCCTACGGCCACTACAAGGCCAAGATTTCACTGGATTACCTGGATTCCCTGGCGGGAAGACCGGATGGCAAGCTGATCCTCGTCACCGCAATCAGTCCGACGCCTGCCGGCGAAGGCAAGACGACCACGACGGTCGGACTCGGCGATGCGCTGAACCGCATTGGCAAGAAGGCGATCATCTGCCTGCGTGAACCGTCGCTCGGCCCGGTGTTCGGCATGAAGGGCGGCGCCGCCGGCGGCGGTCATGCACAGGTGGTGCCGATGGAGGACATCAACCTCCACTTCACCGGCGATTTCGGCGCCATCGCGCTCGCCAACAACCTGCTGGCGGCGATGGTCGACAACCACATCCATCACGGCAACGAACTCGGCCTGGACGTGCGGCGCATCGCCTGGAAGCGGGTCGTGGACATGAACGACCGCGCGCTGCGCGACATCGTCTGCTCACTGGGGGGCACCGCGAACGGCTACCCGCGCGAAGACGGCTTCGACATCGTGGTGGCCTCCGAGGTGATGGCGATTTTCTGCCTCGCGACTTCGGTGAAGGATCTGAAGGAGCGTCTCGGCAACGTCGTGGTCGGCTACACGCGTGACCAGAAGCCGGTGCGCGCGCGCGACCTCAAGGCGCACGGCGCCATGACGGTGCTGCTGAAGGACGCACTCAAGCCCAATCTCGTGCAGACGCTGGAGAACAACCCCGCCTTCATCCACGGCGGACCGTTCGCCAACATCGCGCACGGCTGCAATTCCGTGATCGCGACCAGGGCGGCGCTGAAGCTTGCCGACTACGTCGTCACCGAGGCCGGCTTCGGTGCCGATCTCGGGGCGGAAAAGTTCATCGACATCAAATGCCGCAAGTCCGGCCTGCGTCCGTCAGCCGTGGTGATCGTCGCAACTGTCCGTGCGCTCAAGTATCACGGCGGCGCGGACCTCAAGGAGTTGAACCGCGAGAATCTGCCGGCGCTGGAGAAGGGCATCGAGAACCTGGAGCGCCACGTGAACAACGTGCGCAACCATTTCGGCCTCCCCTGCGTCGTGTCGATCAACCATTTCACCTTCGACACGCCGGCCGAAATCAAGCTTCTGACCCAGAAGATGGCGCACCACGAAGCGCCGGTCGTGCTGGCCAAGCACTGGGCCGAGGGCGGGAAGGGCGCCGAGACGGCGGCGCGCGCGGTGGTCGACCTGATCGAGCGCGTGCCGTCGGACTTCCGCTTCGTCTACGACGACAGCCTCGGGCTGTGGGACAAGATGAAGGCCGTTGCGACGAAGATCTATGGCGCGGCCGACATCTCGGCCGATGGCAAGGTACGCGCGCAGATCAAGAAGCTGCAGGACGACGGCTACGGTCATTATCCCGTTTGCGTGGCGAAGACGCAGTACTCGTTTTCCACTGACGCGAGCCTGCGCGGCGCGCCATCCGGACACGTCGTCAACGTGCGGGAAGTACGCCTTGCCGCGGGAGCCGAGTTCATCGTGATGATCTGCGGTGACATCATGACGATGCCCGGACTGCCGAAAGTGCCGTCGGCCGAGAAGATCGACATCGATGAGAGCGGCAAGGTTGTCGGCCTCTTCTAGTCGTGTGACTGCGCGGACGATCGTGGCGCGGGTGCGGTGTGATCGGGTCGGCACCTAGGGGCTCGCGTGGACGTCGCGAGTCCCCAGTTCTGGGTTGCACTGCTGCAGATCATCGCCATCGATATCCTCCTCGGTGGCGACAATGCAGTGGTGATCGCGCTCGCCTGCCGCAAGCTGCCGCCGCGCCTGCGCAATCGGGGCATTCTTTGGGGCGTGTTCGGCGCCATCGCCTTGCGCGTCGCGCTGATTTTCTTTGCCATCACGCTGCTGCGGATTCCCTATCTCAAGATCGTCGGCGCGTTGCTGCTGCTGTGGATAGGCGTCAAGCTGCTATTGCCGGAGGACGACGGCGGGCACGAGATCGAAGCGTCGAACCATCTGCTGGGCGCCATCAAGACGATCATCATCGCCGACGCGGTGATGAGCCTCGACAACGTGATCGCGATCGCCGGCGCGGCCAAGGACAGCATGATTCTGATCGTGCTCGGTCTGCTCATCAGCGTGCCGATCATCGTATGGGGCAGCAAGCTGGTGCTGGTGCTGATGGAGCGTTACCCGCTCATCATCACCGCGGGCGGTGCCCTGCTCGGATGGATCGGCGGCAGCATGTTGGCGAGCGACGTGGCGATACACGACTGGGTCGCCGCGAACGCGCCGTGGCTTCCCCTTGCCGCGCCCGTCGCCGGTGCCGTTCTCGTGGTCATTGCCGGCAAGCTGATGGCACGGCACCTGCGGCCGGCACTCGCCTCGGCCGCGGTCGGCAAGCGCGCCGCACGCACCTCCCAACACCAATGAAACCGGGCCCGTGGACACGCTGAAATTCCTGCTCGCCGTCGATGGTTCCGATGATTCGCAGCGGACGGTGGACCACGTGATCCATCTTCTTCCCTGGTACAAGCCGCGGGTCGAGATCGATCGTCTGAATGTCCAGCTGCCGATTCTCTCGGGCAACGTGAAGACGTTCATCAACCGGGAGCAGTTGGAGGAGTACTACCGGGACGAAGGTCATGCGGCGCTCAAGTCGGCGCGCGAACGGCTCGACCGCGCGGGCGTGGCGTACTCGTTTCACGTCGCAACCGGGGCCCCGGCCGAAGTCATCGTGGAGTATGCGAAGAAGCGTCGCTGTCACCAGATCTGCATGGGGTCGCGCGGACTCGGGGCCGTGGCCGGCTTGCTCCTGGGGTCGGTCGCGTCCAAGGTCATCCATCTCGCTCCTTGCCCGGTCCTGCTCGTCAAATGAGATGCCCTGGGCCGTGAATGCTAATTGCTTGCGCACAGCCGGTTTCGGCGATCGCCGCCGGACCGATCCTCCCAAAACCTCAATAGGAGCACGCAATGCCCGAGGAAACGAACCCCGTAGTGCGTAGACGCCCCGCTGCTCTTGTTGCGGCGGCGGTCCTGGCCGGTGTTTCGGCCGCGAGCCCCGCCGTGGCGGCATGGGAGCCCACCAAACCCATCGAGTTCGTGGTGCCTGCCGGGACCGGAGGGGGCGCCGACCAGATGGCTCGCCTCATTCAGGGCATCGTCACCAAGTACGGGCTCACGAACCAGCCCCTGGTGGTGGTCAACAAGGCGGGAGGCGCCGGGGCCGAGGGCTTCCTCGACGTCACGCAGAAGAGCAAGGGCGATCCGCACAAGATCATCATCACGCTTTCCAACCTCTTCACCACCCCGCTTGCGACCGGTACCCCCTTCAACTGGAAGGACATGACGCCGGTATCGATGATGGCGCTCGACCAGTTCGTGCTGTGGGTGAATGCCGAGAAACCCTACAAGACGGTGCAGGAATACCTCGCCGCGGCGAAGGCGGCCGGCCCCGGCAAGTTCAAGATGGGCGGGACGGGCTCCAAACAGGAAGACCAGATCATCACCGTCGGCCTCGAGAAGGCCACCGGTGCCAAGTTCACCTACGTACCGTTCAAGGGCGGCGGTGAAGTCGCGGTGCAACTGGTTGGCAACCACATCGATTCGACCGTCAACAACCCGATCGAGGCGGTGTCGCAGTGGCGGGCCGGCCAGTTGCGACCCCTGTGTGTCTTCGACGACGAGCGGATACCCTATAAGCAGAAGATCACCGACACGCAGTCGTGGAACGATATCCCGACGTGCAAGGAGGCTGGCGTCAACCTCGACTACGTCATGCTCCGCGGCATCTTCATGCCCAGCGGCGTCACGCCGGAACAGGTCGCTTATTTTCAGAACCTGATGAAGAAGGTGCGGGAGACCGCCGAGTGGAAGGAGTTCATGGAAAAGGGCGCCTTCAACCAGACGACGATGGCCGGCGACGAGTACAAGAGCTGGCTTGCGAAGGCCGAGGGTGCCCACAAGCAGCTGATGGAAGAGGCGGGTTTCCTCGCCAAGTGAGCGCCGCATGAGCAATCCCGGCGAGGAACCGGGCGAGGCGCGCCGAGGACCGTCGGTCGCGGTGGTGGAGGTGATCACCGCGGCTGTCCTCTTTGCGGTCGGAGCGATCGTGGTCTACGACAGCCGGCGGCTTGGTTCGGGGTGGACCGCGGACGGTCCCCAGTCCGGCTATTTCCCTTTCTATATCGGCCTCCCCCTTTGCGTTTCGGCCGCGGCGATCGCGTTTCGAGCGCTGTCGGCCGGAGGAGGGCGGGAGATTTTCGTCGACGGGAAGCAGGTGCGGCAGATCCTCACCGTACTCCTGCCCGCCGCGGTTTACGTCGGGCTCATCCATTTTCTCGGAATCTACGTTGCGTCCGCGCTGTACATCACCGTCTTCATGAACTGGCTCGGCCGCTACAGCATCGCACGCGCGATCCTGGTCGGTGTCGGTGTCGGCGTGCTGTTCTTCTTCACGTTCGAGAAGTGGTTCGCGGTCCCGCTGCCCAAAGGACCGATCGAACGCATGCTAGGCTTCTAGAAGGGGAGGCCGCGTTGGCAGAGCTCAGCTCTCTGTTCCATGGTTTTGCCGTCGCGTTGAGCGGCTACAACATCGTGCTCATGTTCGTCGGCATCGTGCTCGGTGTTCTGATCGGTGTGCTTCCCGGTCTGGGCGGGGCGAACGGCGTGGCGATCCTGCTGCCGCTCACCTTCACCATGCCACCAACCTCGGCCATCATCATGCTCTCCTGCATCTATTGGGGGGCGCTTTTCGGTGGTGCCATCACATCGATCCTCTTCAATATCCCCGGCGAGCCATGGTCGGTTGCCACCACCTTCGATGGTTACCCGATGGCGCAACAAGGACAGGCCGGCGAGGCGCTGACGGCAGCGTTCACTGGGTCGTTCGTCGGCGCCTTTGTCGCCGTGCTGATGATCACTTTTCTGGCGCCGCTGGTGGCGAAGTTTGCCCTCCAGTTCGGGCCGCCGGAGTTCTTCGCGGTGTACATGCTGACCTTCTTCAGCTTTGTCGGCATGGGCAAGGGTTCGCCATTCAAGACGCTCGCTGCCATGATGCTCGGCTTCGCACTGGCGGCGGTGGGTCTCGATACGGTGACCGGACAGCTGCGTCTCACGTTCGGATCTACCGAATTGATGCGTGGCTTCGATTTTCTGGTTGCGGTGATCGGTCTCTTCGGTGTGGGCGAGATTCTCCTCACGATGGAGGAGGGGCTCGCGTTCAGGGGGCAGAGCGCACGGATCAATCCGGCGGTCGTGCTGGAGACCTGGAAAAAGCTACCTCGTTACTGGATGACGATCTTGCGCAGTTGCGTCATCGGGTGCTGGATGGGAATCACGCCGGGCGGTGCGACACCGGCGTCCTTCATGGCCTATGGGGTGGCAAAACGCACTTCAAGGAACGGCGAAAAGTTCGGCACCGGGCAGTTGGAAGGCGTCGTGGCCCCGGAGACGGGCGCGCATGCCGCGGGAACCAGCG
Source organism: Betaproteobacteria bacterium (assembly GCA_016791345.1). Lineage (NCBI taxonomy): Bacteria > Pseudomonadati > Pseudomonadota > Betaproteobacteria > Betaproteobacteria bacterium. Next base: position 9,053 of record JAEUMW010000022.1, read on the forward strand.
CATTGCTGCCGATGCTTGCCCTTGGTATCCCCGGGTCACCCACGGCGGCGGTCCTCCTCGGAGGACTGATCATGTGGGGCCTGCAACCGGGACCGCTGCTCTTCGTCGAGCAGAAGGACTTCGTCTGGGGTCTCATCGCCAGCATGTATCTCGGCAACATCGCCGGCCTGATCGTCGTGCTGACGTCGGTACCGCTCTTTGCGGCGATCCTGCGTATCCCGTTCTCCATCATCGCGCCCTTGATCATTGTGGTGTGCGCGATCGGCGCCTACACCGTGCACGGCGCGATGCTCGACGTGTGGCTGATGCTGCTCTTCGGCGTCGTGGGGTATGTGTTCAAGAAATTGAACTACCCGCTTGCCCCGATGGTTTTGGCGCTCGTGCTCGGAGACAAGGCCGAGGACGCGTTTCGTCAATCCATGCTGTTCTCGCAGGGAAGTCTGTCGATCTTCTGGTCCAACTGGCTGGTGGGAAGCATCGCCACGCTGGCGATCGTGATGCTGTTCTGGCCGCTGCTGTCGGCTGCGATACGAAAGATCAGGTCCGGGCGCATCGAGGCGTTCGAGCAGGAGCGGGAATAGGCGAGAAGGAGTACGCAAATGCCGGTCATTGCCATGACCCATGAAATGGGTTCGCTCGCGCGGGACGTAGCGATCGAGCTTGCGTCCCGCATGGGATTGAGATCGCTGCAGCACGAAGTGGGCGATCAGATCGCGGAACGTCTGCACGTGCCGAAAAGCCTGATCCGGCGGCTGCGGGAAGGCAAGGTCGGCTTTCTGGAGAAGCTGCGAACGGATGAAAGCGCCGAGGCTGTCTTTGCCGCGGAGGAGGTCTTGACGATCGCCTCCGAAGGCAATGTGGTGATCCGGGGGTGGGGCGCGACGTGCCTGCTCCGACCGGTTCCCCATATTCCCTGCATCCGCATCACCCGTTCTGTCGAGAATCGGGTGCGCTGGCTGATGGAACACGTCGAACTCGACGACACGGAAGCCGCCCTGCACGAGATTCATCGTTCCGACAGCGCGCACGCGGCGCGAATGCACGAGCGGTTCGGGGTGACCTGGGGCGACCCGGCGCTGTACGACCTCACGCTCAATACCGACCGCCTGACGATCGAAAGCTGCGTGGAACAGATTCAGCAGCTGTTGACGCGGCCCGAGTTCCAGGAAACAGCGGCGTCCCGCGCCAAGCTCGCCAACATGACGCTCGAGGCGCAGGTTCGGGCGTCGTTGCGCGACAATCCGGCCACCCGCGACGTCCGTGTCACCATCGAAGCAGACGGCGGTCGCATCATCCTGCGTGGGATTGTCGTCTCGCAGGCAGAGCGGGAGGGGACGGAACGGGTCGTGCGCGGCGTGTCGCAGGTCGTCGAGATCGACGATCAGCTCAAGCTCATGGCCGGCAGCAAGATGTTTCCTTCCTCCAAGTATTCCTGACGGCGCCGCCGCCGAACCCCCTTCGCACGTTTCATCGAACCGAGGACCTTCGCAATGAACAAGGCACTTTCCGGCTTTCGCATCCTGGACATGACCCACGTGCAGGCGGGACCCACCGCGTCCCAGCTGATGGCCTGGCTCGGGGCGGACGTCATCAAGTTCGAGCCGCCGACCGGGGATGTGACGCGCGGACAGTTGCGTGACGTTCCCAACGCGGACAGCCTCTATTTCACGATGCTCAACTGCAATAAGCGATCGATCACGGTGAACATGAAGAACCCGGCAGGCAAGGAGGTCTTCATTGCGCTCATCAAGCAGTGCGACGTGTTGATGGAGAACTTCGGGCCGGGAGTGCTCGACCGCCTGGGTTTCCCCTGGGAAAAGGTGCACGAGATCAATCCGCGCATCGTCATGGCGTCGATCAAGGGTTTCGGTTCGAGTGGGCCGTACGCCGACTTCAAGGCTTACGAGAACGTTGCTCAGGCGATGGGGGGCGCCATGAGCACAACCGGTTTCGACGACGGCCCCCCCTTGGTAACGGGCGCACAGATCGGGGACTCCGGTACCGGATTGCACCTCGCCATCGGCATCCTGGCGGCCTTGCACCATCGGAACAAGACCGGACAGGGTCAGTATGTCGAGGTGGCCATGATGGATTCGGTGATGAACCTCTGCCGCGTCAAGTTTCGCGATCATCAGCGGCTGACGCACGGCCCGCTGGCGGAGTACTCGGTTGCCACAGACGGTCGCGAAGCGACGCCGCGCGCGGGCAACGACTCGGGCGGAGGGCAGCTCGGGAATGCTGTGCGCTGCAAGCCGGGCGGTCCCAACGATTACATCTATGTGGTCGTGCAGGAAGCTGTCTGGAACGGTCTTGCGAACCGCATCGGCGGTGAGGCGCTGGTGAAGGACGGGCGTTTCGCCACCATAGGCGAGCGCCGGAAGAACCAGAACGAGATGTGGCGCCTGATCAACGAGTTTTCGGCGGACTACACCAAAACCGAGTTCATGCAGCTCCTCAATGACCTCGATGTGCCTTGCGGGCCGATCATGAGCACCCACGACCTGGCCAACGACGAGCATGTCCGGCTGCGTAACATGTACGTCGAACTGGACCATCCGCAGCGCGGCAAATGGCACAACGTCGGGATGCCCATCAAGTTGTCGGATTCGCCCGCGGACGTCGCCCGTTCCCCACTCCTCGGTGAGCATACGGAGGAAGTCCTGCGTCAGGTTCTGGGTTACGCAGACGCCGAGATCGCCGCCATGCGCGACGCAGGCGCTTTCTCCAAGGAACCACCGAAGACCAACGAGTACCATCCGCTGCGGGCCTGAGCGGGCATAAACCTGTCTTTCCGCGCCGGTAGCGGCGATCGCTGCACCCAGCGGGCTGCCGCGCTGGCGGGCGCGTCAGACCACGGACAAAAGCGTCGGGCACACGCCATGCTTTTGGCTTCTGCGCCCTGCGTTATCACGATGTTTTACCCCCTCCCTGCGAAATCCCCGATGGCGGTTCCTTGCGGACACACCGCTCACTCCACCTTCGATGAGGCACCGCTGTGAACCTGCGAAGAGTCCTGGAAACTGCAGGTGTCACGGATGTCGGACGGCTGAGAGACCATAACGAGGACTGCATCGGCATCGACGCAGATGTAGGTTTGGCCGTGCTCGCCGACGGCATGGGTGGTTACAGTGCAGGCGAGGTGGCGAGCGGGATTGCAGTGGCGACGCTGATGACGGGTCTCACGGCTGCACTCGGCCGGAAGCAGTCGCAACGTGCAAGCTGCAACGCTTGTGACCCAGTGGGAGTCACGTTGCTCAGAGACGGGATCGCCCGCGCGAATGCCTCCATCTTGCTTGCCGCTGCGGGTCAGCCTCAATACTCGGGTATGGGGACGACGCTGGTGTCCGCTCTTTTTCACGACGACCGGGTGGTGGTGGGGCACGTCGGCGACTCGCGCCTCTATCGGTTGCGCGACGACGCTTTCGAGCAGATCACACGGGATCATAGTCTCCTCCAGGAGCAGATCGACCGTGGGCTGCTGACCCTGGAGCAGGCGCGTCGGTCGCAGAACAGGAATCTCGTGACCCGCGCGTTGGGAATCGATCCGGGAGTTGCGGCAGAAATTAACGTCCACAACGTCCTGCCCGGTGATGTCTACATGCTGTGCTCGGACGGCCTCTCTGACATGCTTGGTGAAGAGGAAATACGGCATGTCCTGGTGACCATGCTGGATAAGCTGCAGCTTGCCGCCGATCGCCTCGTTTGCCTTGCCAATGACCGCGGCGGGCGAGACAACATCTCCGTGATTCTGGTACGCGTATTGCAACCGTTTCCCGCATCTGCGGGTTTTTTCGCCAAACTCAAGTCTTGGATCAAATAGAGCTACGGGGATTATGCAATGGCGAAGTTGATTCTCAGCCTCGATGGAATCGTGCTCAAGGAACAGGAACTCACGAAGGAGCGCACTACCATCGGGCGCAAGCCGCACAACGACATCCAGATCGACAATCTTGCGGTAAGTGGAGAACACGCCGTCATCGTCACTATTCTCAATGACTCGTTTCTAGAGGACATGGGAAGTACTAACGGCACACTGGTGAACGGCACGAGCGTAAAGAAACACTTCCTTCAGAACGGGGATGTCGTCGAAGTCGGTAAGTACAAACTCAAGTACATCAATGAGGTGGCGTCAACCACCACAGCGGCGGATTTCGAGAAGACGATGGTCTTGCGAGCACCAATGACCAGAACGCAGTCCGGGCCGAGAGGTTTGAGCGATACGCAGTTGGGACGTATGGGCCGAACCCATGGCGTAGGTACCGTCACATCTCTAAATCGTGCCGCGTCATCGATGGCGGGGAGCCCTCCGCAACCGTATACAACGACAGGTGTCGGGGATGTTGCGCACGCCATTCCGACGGCTATGACGGCAGGTATCCAAGGCACTGTAGGGGTAGGAAATGCGCACACGCCCTCGGCACCTGTCGCAGCCATGCTCTCACAATCCGCGGCAGTTGCCGCTCGGTCCGTCACCCTATCGCAGCCCAGTCCTGCGCCAATGCCCCTAGCTGCGGTTCAGATCCTGACCGGACCGAGCGCGGGTCGCGAACTTGAACTCTCCAAGTCCCTGACGACCGTAGGAAAGCCAGGCGTGCAGGTGGCTGTCATTACTCGCCGACCGCAGGGCTACTACATTACCCACGTGGAGGGGGCGAACTTCCCGATCCTCAACGGAAAGTCTCTGGACGCACAGGCGCATCCCCTCAATGACCACGACATCGTCGAGTTGGCGGGGGTGAAAATGGAGTACTTTCTGAAGGCTTGACGCGTAGCGAGCGGCGGTTTCCTGCACCGCTCCTCGCAAGCGCGCAGTGAGTTTAGGTCCTCTGCTCCACCCTCTCCTGCTGGGCGACACTGACGCTGGAGGTTGGTATCATGGCTTACCGCAGAGACGTCGCCTCGATTCCTCCTGTAGCAACCTCCGCCAAAAGTCGGTCGAGTTCCCTTCCTCTCGCTATCAAGCGCCCAATCGCCTAAAGGGCGGCACTGCGGTGAAACTCACAGTTCTCGGATGTAGTGGCGGCATCGGCGGCAACCTCCGCACGACTTCGTTTCTTGTCGATGAGGATATTCTCATCGACGCAGGGACAGGGGTGGGAAATTTGAGTCTTTCCGAGATGGCGAGCATTGATCATGTGTTCGTCACGCACGCGCATCTCGACCACGTCGCCTGTATCCCATTTCTTGTCGATTCAGTTGGCTACCTTCGCGCGCGGCCACTTACCGTACACGGGTCGAAGGAGACCATTAGGGTTTTGCGCGAGCATATCTTCAACTGGCATATATGGCCGGACTTTACTACGATCCCGAGCGCGGACCGACCTTACCTCTGCTATGAGCCCTTCCGGCTGGGAGAACCGATAGAACTCAATGGGCGATCTGTGGCCGCCATTCCGGCAAACCACGTAGTGCCGGCAGTTGGATTTCACTTGAATAGTGGGAAGGGCAGCCTGATCTTTTCGGGCGACACAACCCGGAATCCCGCGCTCTGGCGATACGTCAACAAGATAGAAAACCTGCGCTATCTCATCATTGAGACCGCGTTCCCGGACAAGGAACACGACGTTGCCATTGCGTCGAAGCACCTGTGTCCATCCATGCTCGCGGCAGAGCTCGCGCAACTGGAACGTCCGGCCGAGATACTGATTACTCACCTCAAGCCCGGCGAATCGGAACTCACGATGCGGGAGATACATTCGCAGGTTGGCCGTTTCCGACCGCGCATGCTTCTGCACGGCGAAAGCTTCGACTTTTAGTCTTTAGTCCCCATTGATACCACGCCAACTCGCCTCCGCGAGTTTCGGTTAAGTTATCGGTATGATCTTTGCAGTCGCTTTGCTGCGTCCAACTCAACGGTCGCCCAGGCCCAATCCAAGCTGGGAACTGGCCAGAGCGCCGCAATTTCCGCGATGTCGAAGCCAACTGCAAAAGCAAAGAAAGAGTCGAGAGGGGCGGGATGCTGCGGCGGCAGTACGCTGCGCGTTCTCGCGGCTGGAAAAAGCAAATGGATCTGGTTTGGTGTAGACCGCGGGTGTGAGCGGAGGTCGAGTACGGCATGAGTGCAACGATGGAGCCGCGTCCCGCGACACCGGGGCAGGAGAACCTCGCAGCAAAGCTGGAGTTCTCCAAACAGCTACAGGCGCTGACCAACCGAATTCACGCAGCGGCCAACGTCGAAGAACTCATGCTGGAAGTCAGTCAAGACCTCTGCAATCTGCTCGAGGCCGACCGTCTCACGATCTACATCACCAGCGAGGACCAGCAGACGATCGTATCTAAGGTCAAGACAGGTCTTGCCTCCTTCAAGGAACTAAAGCTCCCCATCAACGAGCAGAGCGTCGCCGGTTACGTTGCGGTTCACCGCCGCCCACTCAACATCAAGGATGTATACGACGATCAGGAGCTTCGCAGCTACAAACCCCCCATCCATTTTCTCAAGGAGGTAGACAAGCGTACTGGGTATCGGACCCGACAGATGCTCGTGGCGCCGATCATCGACAATGCAAACCAGGCGCTTCTGGGCGTCATCCAGCTCATCAATACCAAATCGAGTCGGGGGGCTTTCACACGCGCGGCAGAGGAGGGCGTGGCGGGTGTTGCAGAAACTCTTGCCATAGCGCTGCGACAGCGGAACAAGGCGCAGCAGCTTTTCCGCGGAAAGTTTGACCATCTCGTTGTGAACGCCGCAATCTCGGCCGATGAACTGGAACTTGCGACACGCTCTGCCCGCCGCAAGAACTTGGATGTCGAGGACGTACTGATCGACGAGTTCCAGGTGAGAGTCGACACGGTGGGCAACGCTCTCGCCGAGTTCTTCAGCGTACCGTATCAGCCCTACAAGTCCGACATCGTCAAACCGATGGACTTGCTAAAGAACCTGAATCGCAACTACCTCGAGGAGAACCAGTGGCTTCCAATCGAGGACTCCAAGGAAGGGATTCTCGTCGTTTCTAACGACCCGGAGAGGGTTCGCAGCGCTCGCATCGTCAACAACGTCTTTCCCAAGAGCAAGATTCTCTATCGGGTAACCACTCGCCGGGAGTTCGGGAACTATCTCGATCTCTTTTACGGCGGTGGCATTGCCGACTCAGGAGACATCGGGGACATCCTCGATGGTCTTACGGAAGACGGGGACCTGGAATCAGCAGATGCAGACGGCATTGACCAGGCGCAGGATAATGAGGTCGTCAAACTCGTCAACAAGATCATCATCGATGCCTTTCACCAAGGGGCATCCGACATTCATATCGAGCCCTATCCCGGGAAAGGGAAGACGGAGGTGCGCTTTCGCAAGGACGGCACGCTGTTCCCGTACATTTCGGTGCCAGCCTCCTATCGTGCGGCGATCGCCGCCCGCATAAAGATCATGTGCGACCTCGATATAGCCGAGCGTCGCAAGCCGCAAGACGGCAAGATCAAGTTCAAGCGCTTCGGTCCGCTGGATATTGAACTACGCGTCGCAACCATTCCTTCGCAAGGCGGATTGGAAGACATCGTGATGCGAATTCTTGCGGCGGGGGAGCCCATTCCTTTGGATAAGCTCGCGCTCTCCGAGCGCAATGCCGAGACAATAAAGGACTGCATCTCGAAGCCTTACGGCCTGTTCTTCGTATGCGGACCCACTGGATCCGGGAAGACGACTACTCTGCACTCGGTTCTGGGGTATCTCAACACAACCGAGACCAAGATCTGGACCGCGGAAGACCCGGTCGAGATCACCCAGCGTGGCCTGCGCCAGGTTCAGATGAACGTGAAGGCGGGCCTCAACTTCGCCACTGCCATGCGGGCGTTCCTGCGAGCCGACCCGGACATCATCATGGTGGGCGAGATGCGCGACAAGGAGACAACGGCCATCGGGATCGAGGCGTCTCTCACGGGGCACTTGGTCTTTGCGACCCTGCACACCAACAGTGCACCAGAGTCGATTGTGCGGCTCCTTGACATGGGCATGGATCCGTTCAACTTTGCCGATGCGCTACTCGGGGTACTGGCGCAACGCTTGGCAAAGCGGCTCTGCAGTAAGTGCAAGAAGGCCAGGACAGCCGGTCAGGATGAAGTGAAGATGATGCTCGAGGAGTACTGTCAGGAGCTCAAGAACACCCCCTACTGGAAGGCCGATCCCAAAGGGGCATACGAAGAAATCTACAAGGAATGGGTCAAGTCATTCGCCGACGAGCAAGGACAGTTTACCGTCTACGCGCCCGTGGGATGCGAGGCCTGCAACAGCACCGGATATCGTGGGCGAGTCGGTCTGCATGAACTTCTCGTGGGCAGTGACGCGGTGAAGAAACACATACAGGAACACTCGCGCGTGGCCGACATGCTCGTCACGGCGCTCGAGGAAGGGATGCGGACCCTAAAGCAGGACGGCATAGAGAAGGTGCTGCAAGGGATCACCGACATGCATCAGGTGCGGGCTGTATGTATCAAGTGATACGACTTGGCGGGATTACCGAGCTAGCGAAGGAAAGGCGTGCATGAGGATCGATGTCGAATCCGCCTTCGACTTCTATGATCGAGCGGAGGAACTGAATCGCGTAGGCATCGCGCTCTCGCGGGAGAAGGACATCAATCGACTCTTGGAGATTGTCCTGCTCGCTGCCAAGAGGATTACGCAAGCGGACGCCGGTACCCTCTATCGAATCGAGGACGCGCACCTCCGCTTTGAGATCATGCGAACGGATTCGCTGGGCATTGCGCTTGGCGGAACAACGGGACGACCGATACAGCTCGATCCGATTCCGCTATTCAACGAAAAAGGACAGCCGAACGAAGCGATGGTTGTCGCCTACGCCGCGCTTCGCGAGAGCACCGTCAACATAGCGGACGCCTACGCCGTCCAAGGTTTCGATTTCTCCGGCACACGCAGCTTCGACGCGAAGACCGGTTACCGATCACAGTCTTTCCTCACGGTTCCGATGAAGAACCATGAGGACGAGGTCATCGGGGTACTGCAGCTGATCAACGCAAGGGACGCGCGGACGGGGGAGATCATCGCTTTCTCCGAGGCAGACCAACGGCTCGCAGAGTCTCTTGCGTCACAGGCTGCGATCGTTCTTACGACAAGGTTGCTTATAACCCAGCTGGAGCAACTGTTCGAGTCGTTTATCAATCTCATCAACGCCGCAATTGACGACAAGTCGCCTTATACGGGTCGTCACTGTGAACGCGTCCCGGCATTGACCATGATGCTTGCCGAGGCCGCACACGCCAGCAGCGACGGTGCTCTGCGCGAGTTCATCATGACTGACACAGATCGGTATGAACTCAAGATAGCCGGTCTGCTGCATGACTGCGGAAAAATCACGACCCCTGTCCACGTTGTGGACAAAGCGACAAAGCTGGAGACCATCTTTGACCGCATTCAGTTGATCGACACGCGCTTCGAAGTGCTGAAGCGTGACACGCAAATCGCCATGTTGCGCGGTCAGATCGAGGCCATGGAACGCGGGGACACAGGGGAAGTCGCCAGACTCTCCTCCCAATGTCAACAAGTGCTGGCCGATCTTTCTGAGGAGCAGACGTTCCTCAGGCATTCGAACATAGGATCGGAAGTAATGAGTGTCGAAGATCAGGAGCGAGTCCGATCTATCGGAGCGCACCGGAAATGGCGCAACGAGCGCGGGGAGCATACGAACGTCCTAAGCGACGAAGAGATGATCAATCTGACGATTCGCTCCGGTACCCTGACAGCCACGGAACGACAGATCATCAATCATCACATCGAGGTCACGATTCAGATGCTGGAGTCGTTGCCGTGGCCGAGGCACCTGCGGAATGTGCCGGAGTACGCTGGTGGGCACCATGAGCGCATGGATGGAAAGGGTTATCCGCGCGGGCTCACGCGGGAGCAGATGTCGATACCTGCCCGCATTATCGGCATCGCAGACATTTTCGAGGCGTTGACTGCTGCGGATCGCCCCTACAAGAAGGGAAAGAAGCTCACTGAAGCGCTCGCCATTCTCGGCAAGCTCAAAGTCAACAATCACATTGATCCCGACCTGTTCGACGTCTTCATACGCGAGAAGGTTTGGCTCAAGTTTGCCCATGAGTTTCTCGACGACGAACAGATCGATGAGGTCGATCTGTCTCGCATACCGGGCTTCCGCAACTGACGGATGGCTTCGGTGAATGGCATTGGGCGGCTGCTTCGACGGAACGCAGACAGGGCGCCTTCCGCGAAGCGCCTTCCGCATCTTTCTACGGTGCAGCGTAAGCTCCGATCGGCGCCAAGAGCTCTTGTTTGCCACGAAAAAACAGCATGTTGTGTGTGCGGACGAACGGTCTGCCAGCGTGGCACGCGGGTTGCGTTATCTGGGCAAACACGAAAAAGTGTTTTCTTGAGCAGTGAAATCCTAAACAAACTTGGAGACTATGATGAAACGTGTACAACAAGGCTTTACGCTGATCGAACTCATGATCGTTGTGGCGATCGTCGGCATTCTCGCGGCGATCGCGTTGCCGGCGTATCAGGACTACATCGCCCGCTCGAAGGTGACGGAAGTCATGGCGACGCTCGCCGCGGCAAAGACATCAGTGAGCGAGTACGCTTCGAGTCAGGGCATAGTGCCACCGGACCAGCCGACAGCCGGTATTTCCAAACCCGCGAACGCGAACTACGTAAACACGCTCACTTACACGACTGGTAACCCTGTCAAGATTGAGGCCTCACTGCAGAACATTAACAGCTCATTGAATGGTCAGAACCTCACTTTCAGCGGCGCGCTTAACGCTGCGGACAACACGATGAGTTGGTCCTGCGGCGTCGGCGGTGGCACGGGCAATTACAAGTACGTGCCGGCGAACTGCCGCAATCCTGCCTCCTGATCGATCTCAGAACTCAGAAGGAAGTCGGAACGAGGGCCCCGTCAAGGGGCCCTTTTTTTATGTCCTTGGAAACCTATATCGAACGTTGTGACGCGAGTCTCGTGTGGCTCGGCTGTGTCGCATTCTACCTCGTCTTCGGACCGACGCAGGCACCGTTCTGGACACCGAGTCTTCACGACAACGCTCGCTTGCTCCAGTTGGTCTGCCTCTCCTCATTGGGACTGGCGGCGCTTGCCATCCCGTCCATCAGGGGCGAGGTCATGCGGACTGCCGAGGGCGGAGACCATCTGGTGCACTACGCTCTCTTGGCTTTCGGTACGCTGGCAGTCGGGAGCGCATCGCAGGCTCAGCTGCCGGGAATGGCGCTG